>JAUUYW010000061.1 GCA_030590265.1 Candidatus Krumholzibacteriia bacterium | reverse complement strand
GGCGGTGTCCTAAACCACTAGACGATGGGGACGCCTTAAGCTGAGGCAGTAAACTACTCCCTGACCCGCGAATTGTCAAATTCCTTCACCAATTAACTGCTTCCCTTTCAGAAAAGGCTCCAAAGCCCTATTTAGCCGCTTCTTCCATGAGAATGGCCGAAGTCCTGATCCCTCTCCAGAAATTATCCAGATGAAACTTCTCGTTGGGGCTGTGAATATTGTCAGTGCTCAACCCATAGCCGAGCAACAACACCGGTGATTTCAGACAATCCTGAAAGGTGCCCACAATGGGAATGCTGCCGCCTTCACGAATAAACACCGGTTTGGCGCCAAATCCCTGTTCCAAAGCAGCCATGCCGGCGTTCATCATTTCCGATTTCCTATGCACCAGAACCGGAGCCGCGTTGTGATGGTTGCTCACTTCAACTTCAACTCCAGCCGGAGCGATTTCCTTGACGTAGGCAGCAAAGGCAGCAGCAATTTTATCCGGGTCCTGATTAGGCACGAGACGCATGCTGACCTTGGCCAAACCCTGGGCCGGGATAATCGTTTTGGCACCTTCACCACCATAGCCGCAGGCAATGCCGTTGACATCACAGGTGGGCCGGGCCCACATGCGTTCCAGAGTGGTGAAACCCTTTTCTCCAAAGGGAGCCGAGGCGCCCGTTTCCTTGCACAAAATTTCATCGGTGTAACCCAGCTCTGCAAAACCGTCGCGCTCATCTTGATCCAACTCCAGCACATCGTCGTAGAAACCGGGAACCAGGCAGCGACCATTTTCATCCTTGAGCTTGGCAATGATTTCCGCCAGGGCGTTACCGGGATTCTGCACCGTGCCGCCATAGCTGCCCGAGTGCAAATCCATGCCCGGTCCGCGCACCGTGATTTCCATGTAGGCCAGACCCTTGAGACTGTAACAAATCCCGGGTGTCGTCTCGTTGTATAAAGTTGTGTCCGAAACGATCACCGCGTCGCAGGCAAGCTTGTCGGGATTCGCTTCGGTGTATTTGTAGATGCTCTCGCCGCCGGCTTCCTCTTCGCCTTCGATGATGAATTTAACATTCACCGGCAGGTCCACACCTTCGCGAACATAGGCTTCCAGGGCCTTGATGTGGGTGTAGACCTGGCCCTTGTCATCGCTGGAACCGCGGGCATAAATGATGCCGTCTTTGATGATGGGATCGAAAGGAGGGTTGTCCCAGAGGTCCAAAGGGTCCACCGGTTGCACATCATAATGGCCATAAAAGAGCAATGTTTTGCGATCGGGACGAATCTCGGTTTGGGCGTAAACCAGGGGATGGCCACCCAGGTCGATCACTTCCACATCCAAACCCAATTCTTCTAACTCGTTGCTGACAAAGGCGGCAGCCCGTTTTGTATCTTCATTGTGCTCGCTCACGGAACTGATGCTGGGGATTTTTAAAAACTCGCAAAGCTGGTCCACGTGGTTTTGACGATGGTTTTCCAGATAAGTAAGTACTTTTTCACTGGCCATTAGAGGCTCCTTATTGTAGATTTCCGGGGCTTGAGGGCTGATTGGGGCCGATTGCCCTTCTCGTCTTCAAGACAAAAATACGCTTGACAGAGCCGCCTGCCAAGGCGATTGTGTCGCCACTTGCCGGTGAAGGATTTTTGGTCCCGGCAATTTGTTAAATTCAGTCCGCTCTCGCCTGCGGCCGGGAAAATTCTCGGCTGTGAACGGAAACGGACTAAAACCCTCGGGAGGAACCCATTATGGCTGACATGATTATCAGCAAGAGCAAGACCAAGGAAAGTGTCAAAAATTGCAACGTATCCGGCGAGTTCTACGCTGCCCTGGATACCAAAGTTCGTGACCTGATCGGTGCCGCCGAAAAGCGCGCCCTGGACAACGGCCGTAAGACCGTTCGTCCTTGCGATCTGTAAGATATTCAGGAAAGAGGACCGGGTATTTCCGGTTCTTCGCCCGGATTGTAAGGGGAGCTTCGGCTCCCCTTTCTTTTTGACTCCCATTCTTTTCCACCGGACTGACAACCCTCGCTTACACACCACGGTTTCTTGTAAACATCTTCTCAGCCAAGGCCGCTGATTTTCGGCCATATCCCCTCATCCTTTGCCTTTCAGTCTCTGGCCGGTGGGCCCGCCCCTTGCAAAAGCTCCTGTCTTTCAGGAGGTGTTCATGGTCACAAAAATCAAATCAGGTGCCTTGATGGGAATTGACGGTTTGGCCGTCACGGTGGAGGTGGACATCTGCCGGGGGCTGCCGGGTTTTCACCTGGTTGGTCTGCCCAATGCCGAGGTGAGGGAGAGCCGCCAGCGGGTTCTGGCTGCCCTGCGGAACAGCGGTGTCAGTCTGCCCCCAGGAAAAATTACGGTTAATCTGGCTCCGGCTGGAGTGCGCAAGGAAGGGGCTTCATTCGATCTGGCCATTGCCATGGGAGTCATGGCTGCCCGGGGGGAGGGCATGAGTCGGCGCTGTCTTCCTCAAGGTGAGGCACCATTGTTTTTGGGTGAACTCTCCCTTTTTGGTCAACTGCGGTCTGTGCGAGGGTTGCTGGCCATGGTGCTGGCGGCGGTTGATAAAGGGGATCGACTGGTGGTTGTGCCGGCTCAGCAGGCCCAAGAGGCATCTCTGGCCAAGGGTATCAAGGTTGTGGGCGCTGAAAACCTGGCCGAGGTCATCCATTGGTGGCGCACTGGTGAAGAGCCAAAGTTGGAATTGGGCGGCAACAAAAAAATCATCAAACCACGGAATGGCCTGAGAGGAAAATTGCTGGGGTTGGAAGGACAGCCATCTTTGTTGAAGGCCGCTGTGCTGGCTGTAGCCGGTCGCCACAATATCCTGATGGTTGGGCCGCCGGGCACCGGAAAAACCCGTCTGGCGCGTATCCTGGGGACCGGTCAATCACCTTTGGGACCGAGAGAGGCCTTGGAAGTGACACGAATCCACAGTGCGGCCGGAGTCTTGCCTGATGGCCAGCTCATGAGTCAAAGACCATTCCGCGCGCCCCACCATACCTTGACCCGCGCTGGTTTGATTGGCGGGGGAAGCAGTCTGCGGCCCGGCGAAGTGACCCTGGCCCATGGAGGAGTTCTTTTTCTGGATGAATTTTCTGAATTTCAACCGGCGGTTTTGGATGTTTTGCGGGAGCCCCTGGAGGAAAAACTGATCACTTTGGACAGAGGCACGGGGCATCGGGTTTATCCTGCCGATTTTCAACTGGTGGCCTCCATGAATCCTTGCCGGTGTGGTTTTTTGGGCAGTGACATAAAGCCTTGCCGGTGCAGTCCTGGAGAGCGGCGGCGTTACCTCTCAAGATTGTCGGGACCATTGCTGGACAGGTTTGATTTGTTTGTTCAGGTGGGTTCCTGGGAGGGGGAATTTCTGGCAGAGGATGATGGCCCGGTGGTTCGGGCCCCGGCAAAAAATTGGCGGCAGTTGGCAACTACAGGATGTTGGCCCGAACTCAGCCAGGAATCTCACAAGCCCGCGAAGCCAAAAATCTCAACATCGGCCAGGAGTCATTTGAATGCCATCAGGCGACCGTTGGGTTTGTCTTTGCGGGCGGTTCACAGCTGTTTGATGGTGGCCTCGACCATTGCTCGTTTGGATCGCAGCGGAGAAGTGGAAAAGGCACACGTCCTGGAGGCTTTGGAGTTCCGTCTGGAGAACCTGGGACTGGATGCAAAAGCATGAGGCCTTAAAAAAAGGTGACCCGAAGGCCACCTGAATTGGAAATCTGATGGAGCAAATTTTGCTTTGTCGAGTTAGAAGCTACCCTGCACACCGAGTGAAATTTCCAGGCTGCGAATGGATTGGGAAGAAAACTCAGATACTTGACTTACGGTCAGACCCTCTTCTGTTTCAATGAACTCATAAAGAGGCACTGAAACTGTTCCATCGTTGAGGGATGTGAACTCATTCGAGGGAGTGAATTGCACAGAATTGAAGTGGTAAAGGGCTTCCAACCGAACGCTGATGTTGCGATCGGCTAACAGGCGGATACCACCACCAATGTTGTAATCGATAGTGGTGGCGGGATCGTCCACATAATTGGAGTTCATGGCGTACCACATATGACCGACACCGGCGGTAGCATAAGGCTGCCATTTTCCGCTGCCATCGTCGCCAAAATTGAGGAAGTATATGGTAGCGTTGATGCCTGTGTTGGCGGTGAATAGGGAGCGCTTTTCCAGGTCGAACTCTCCAAGGGGTGGATCATCGACTACTGGTGCACCGGGTTCGTTGGTTCGACGGTGCCGGTTTTCAACTTGAGATGTATAATCCCCAAAGGAGACGGCGACGTTACCCTCAAGACTCAACCAGGTCAAGAAATTGTAGCCGATCCTGAACCGCGGACTGAAGGCATTGGCGCCTTTCATTTTTACATCACCCCAAAAGGTGGCTTCTTCGGTGTACTTGTAAATCATCTGATCATGTTCCAGCACCAGGGTATTCAGGTTCAGGGCACCCAGGGCAAAGCTGATTTCAATAGTTCCTTTTTCAATGCCAGGAATCCAGGCCTCTTCTTCTTCATCAGCTATTTCCAGATCTGAGCCAGCATAACCACTGTCGCGCAGAAGTTTAAAGGTTCGCTCTTCCTGGACTTTTTCTTCCTGCTCGGTCTCCTGCTGGGCAACAGCTGGAAGACAAACAAAAACAAAGGCCATGATGAACAAGGCAACCAAGGATTTGAAGGACATGGACAGGCTCCTGTCGGGGCCGAAGCCCGGGACTGGCGGGGATGTTGCCGAAAACCTCAATAGTATCGACATTAATTTCAGGTGCGGCGCCTTGGGTGTCAATAATAAATGGCAACCCTTTTGTCCCGCGACCGTGATAACCGTATACTTAAGGCACCCCAAAAGTGAGGAAAGATGGTGAATTTGCTTCCGAATCCCTTAAAACCAATACTGAACAAGCCAAGATCCAGTCCGGTTTTTTTAACATTTTTCATATTAATCCTCCTGCTGCGGGTGGTTGTGCCCTCAGATTCCTTTGGGGCAGTGGTATTTCCGGGTCCAGTTGAGCATCCGATGCTGGCTGCGCCTTTGTGGGGGGTATCAGTACCCTGGGAGGACGGGATCACTGATTTTGCCGTGGTGGGCGATGATGATGGGTTCCTGAACCTGGTGTATCATGTTCATGGGGATATCAATTTTGGCCTTTTTGACCGATTTTTTTTGGGAGGGAGCATTTCCTGGGTGGGGCCTTGGGAGGGTGGGCCCTATGGCCTGCGCGGATTGGTTGTGGCCACTGCCAACCCCGATCGTTTGTTCTTTCTCGAATTAACCTACTCCGATCCTTTCTTTTCCGTCGATCAATTGGTGGAATTGCCCGAAGACCCCGGCACGTTGGATTTTCTCAGCCCAGGCCCGCAGGGCCAATCACAGCTTGCCCTGAGTTTGCCGGGCATTGATCAGTTGCTGATCTTGCGGCAAAATGAAGGCCAATGGATCATCCATCAGACTCTGGACACGGGTGATGAACCCTGGTCCTTGACCGCCATCGATTTGGATGACAACCAGGTTTTGGAGCTGGTGACGGCCAATCAGGGTGTGTTGTCGGGAACCCTGGGAATTTATGGGCAACAACCTGACGGCTCTTATGTTTTGCAGTCCCATGAACAGTTGCCGGGAAAGGTTCGCCAGGTAGGGCATGAGGATTTCAATCTGGATGGCGTACAGGAACTGATCGTTTCCTACTCGGATTTGAACCAACTCAATATTTTTTCGGGTGCAACCGGTGAATTGATTGTTCTGGAGACTATCGAAAGTTCACTACCATCCGACTTTTTTCAGGTGATCACCCTGCCCGGGGGGGCCTGGGGGCTTTTGTCTTCGGTGCAGGACCGTGGATTTATGGATTTTTTCCGATTGGACCAGGGCCTTTGGGTGCACGAGGAATCCTACTATGTCGGTTGTAATCCGGTGATGACTTTCGCCAGTGATTTGAATGGCGACGGCGTCAATGACATTCTTTGTCTTGGGGGAGAGCAATACAAATTCAGTGTCCTCTTGGGCAAAACCTCGTCGTTTTTTTGGGGTTATCCCGCAATTCCATTGCCTCCATTTCCCGGATCAACAGTTTTGGCCGATTTTGATGGGGATGGAGTGAGTGAGTTGGTTGTGGGTAGTTTTGGCGACAATGTGCTGAGTCATTATTCTTTTCAAACTTCGGGCGGGCTGTTTTCACCGCCGATTCACCAGAATCTTGGGTTTTTCCCAACCTATCTTGCGGCAGGTGATTTTTTGGGGGATGCCGCCCTGGAATTGGTGGCCTTGCATGCTTCGCAGCAGCAAGTGCTTTTGATGACCCATGATCCAGAAGCTGGATTTGTTCCCAACACCTCAATAGACCTGTCATCCAATGCTTCAAGGACAGTCGCAGCGGACATCGATGACGATGGAAATACCGATATTGTACTGACCATTCCTGGACAGAAAGAAGTCCACATTCTCTATGGAGAGGGTGATGGAGTTTTCTCTTCGCCTGTCATTCTTGATTTTCCCATCGGGGTTTTTGATGCAGTTGCTCTTCATCTGGATGAAGATTCCTATCTTGATCTGGTGGTGTCCGACGGGGTTAGTCGCGTTTGGGCTGTGACCAATATTGATGGCCACTCTTTTGGAGCCCCGGTGGCCACCGAGGCCAACAACGGTGCCAAATTTCTAGCTGTAGCCGATCTGGATGGAGACAATGATTTGGATTTGGTGGTGGCCAATACCTTCAGCGAATCATTGACCGTTGTTGAAAATCTGGGCGATGGATCCTTGTTTCGACGGATTGGCAGTCTCAATATGGGCGGGCAACCTGCCAGCCTCCATTGCAGTGACATGAATGGAGATGGGATTCCAGACCTGGTGGCGCAACTGGTGGGAGATGGCGGTCTGCGGGTTGTGATGGCCGACGTGGTGTGGGGATACGTTTTACCTCTGCAGTATCAGACCAGTAGCAATGTGGTTGCCATGCAGGTTGCTGATTTCTCCCAGGATGGCCCCACTGATGTCTTGAATCTGGACACGGAACTCTCCCTGGGGATTATTCTGGTCAACACCCCACGGGTTTTGGTTGCCGTGGACCCAACCGCTCTGAGTTTGAGCTGCACAGCCGAAGATTTTTCCGTGAATATCCTGCCAGATCGCCCCGGACCCTGGGAATTGGCCCTGGGCAAGCCAGGGCAGTGGCAGATCCTGGCCGCCAATGGTCAGGCTCGAACGGGTTTTCTCGATTTTGATGGGCAAGGTTGGATTTTGGCATTCAGTCGTGAGGATGCGGGATTTCCTGATAGCTCAATGCGCTTGAAATTGACTGTTGGGACAAACGAACAAGAGGAAGTTTTGACCTTGGCACTCCATGAAGATTGTTTTGCACGGCCAGGGCAAATTCCCAAGGTGAGATGGTTGGATCAGCCATGGCCAAATCCTTTCAACCCTCGTGTTCATGGTCGAATTCAATTGGATTGGCCGGCATTTGTCGACGTGGCCGTTTTTGATGTGGCGGGGCACAGGATGGCAACCTTGTTGGAAGGAAATCTCCCCGCTGGCATTCATGCCATCAGTTGGGACGGGATGCGCCAGGGACAATCAGCTCCAGCCGGCCTTTACTTTTTGCGAATCAGATCCGACAGCGCCCTGCTTTCAAGGAAAATCATGTTGTTGAAATAGTTCCAACCCTCGGCCAGCAGATTTCATTGGGGCAATTCAGGATTGACCACTTCCAGATGACGGACTTCCTGGATCAAATCCACCTGGTATTTATCAGCCACCGCTTTTTTCATGCGCCGGGCCAAAATTTTGACCTGGGCACTGGTGGCTTCACCGGTGTTGACAATCATGTTGGCGTGACCCGAAAAAACCCGGGCATCGCCTTCGAACATTTTCTTGGCTCCAACTTTTTCCAACAGGGAACCAGCGGCCACCCGGTGCTGTCCGGGTGCCGGGGCAGGCAGATTACGGAACCAACTGCCCGCGCTTGGCAGGTTATTGGGATGCTTGCTACGGCGGTCCAGAATTTTCTCATTCCGGGTAGCCAAGGCCTCGTCGATCCCACCGAGCTGAAGTTTCAAAGTGACTTGGAGCAGGATCTCACCACTTTCCCGCAGGGCAGTGGAGCGGTACCCGAAGCCGAATTCTTCCGGCCCGCGCCTTTGGACCAGGCCATCGGGTGACAGAGTGATGGCTTCCAACAGGAACTCGCAGAGTTCATGTCCGTAACAACCGGCGTTGCCCATTACGGCACCACCGAGGGTGCCGGGAATACCTGAAGCGAATTCCAACCCAGAGAGGCCGGCAGCCAGGCTGCGTTGGATCAACTGGTCAAAATCCAGACCTGCACCCGCGATCAGGGTATTGCCAGAGGTGGTGAATTCATCGGTGGCCACCAACAAGACCAACCCCGCAAAGCCTTCGTCGGCAGCCAATAGGTTGCTGCCACCGCCGAGGATGAAGAAGGGCAATTCGTGGTGGTGGGCAATTTCCTGGAACCGACGAGCTTGCTCAGTGTTTCGAGCTTCGCACAGCAAGGAGGCTGGGCCGCCAATTTGCAGAGTGGTCCGGTTTCGCAAAGGGGCTTGCCGCTGTACGAGCATTTTCAGGTCATCGGGCAACCCGGATAGTATTTTTTCTGTGTTGAGCACGTTAGCCTCTCGATTGCTGGGAATGCTCATTTAAATGGGCGAGACGTCATTCGTCAAGACAGTGAATTTCTTCTGGAGGTTGGCATTTTTGCCGGTGGTCAGGTAGATTTGGACCTTCGGCTGGCTTGTTTGGGCAGCCATATCGTCTCAATGCTCTTCAGCAAACACGTCAGGATAGCGAGCCGTTGAAAGAGAACAGGATTATTTGGGGTGCCTTTATTATGTCCCTGCTACTGCACATGGTGCTGGCAGGGGCCTTTTGGCGTATTCCATTGTCCAATAATTCTGAACTGGACCTGGCCCAGGCAAGGGCCGAAGCGGCTGAAGTGGAAATCTTTCTGCTGGATGATGAAGACCCCGAATCAAAACTTCCCAACAGGTTTACCTCGGTTCCGGAACGCCTGGCCCAGGAAGAAATGCCTGAGGATCCCGATTTTGCCGCTATGTACAACAGCCAGGCTGCCGACAGGCTGGATGGGGGCGATGGCAATTCTCCTGCAGCCGCGGAAGAATGGATCGTGCCTCAGATCGCCATTCGGGAGGATAACCTTGAAGGGGCGGGGGGCGAGGAAATTGTGACTCAACCTCTCCCACAAGCTCCGGAGGAATCGAGTCAGGGGCCCACAGGGGACCAGGGCGAAACCGGGGAAGAGCAGACCGGTGAGGATCAGGGAGAGCTTGGCCAGTGGGCCTTGCCCCCGGAGGATCCGGCTCCGGGAGAGGAAAATGACCAGGATGCCCAGGATAAAGAGGAAGAGACTCCTGACCTGGAAGACTGGTGGGGTTCCGATTTGCCGACCTTATTGAAATCAGGTGAAGAGGGCGAGGCCGGAGACCGAGGTTTTGACTTCAATCAGATTGAACGAGGGGCTCCCAGCGCGGGGGTCTCCTACGTTGGAGAATTCAGCCTCAGCACCTATGAATGGAATTATGCCCCTTGGTTGCACAAATTCAGCAACCAACTTTATCGGCACTGGATCCCGCCTTATGCCTACAGAAGCCTGGGAATGATCCATGGCATGACCCGGGTTCGTTTGGTTATTGCCAAGAATGGCCATCTGGATTCCTTTGAGGTGCTGGAAACCGAGGGTCATCAATCGCTCCATGAAGCGTCCGAAGCAGCCTTGAAGGCCTTTGCGCCCTACATGGCTTTACCGGCAAGCTTCCCTGAAGAGTATCTTGTGCTTACTATTGGGCTGCACTATCCTGCGCTGCGGTGATTTGATCGTGGCTGAATCAACATACGGAGGAATAACGCTAGCATGTTGGAAATGATACTGGCTGGAAGATACATGATGATTCCCATTGGATTGGCCTCCCTGGTGGGGCTGACGGTGATCATCGAACGGATGCTTGTTTTGCAGAAGCATAAAATTGTTTTCCCGGAAATTGCCGGAGCAGTGGAAAGCATGTCTGCCAGCGCGGACCTGTCAGTTGTGCGGGCCACTTGCGAACGCCACCCTGGGCCTTTTGCCAACATCGTAATGGCGGGGCTGGATCATTCCGAGAATGATTGGACCATCATCCGAGATGTGCTCCAGGAGGCAGGTCGCCATGAGTCTACCCTGCTATCCCGGCGACTTGGTGTGTTGGAAACCGTGGCTGCCGTTTCACCCCTGCTGGGGCTACTGGGAACAGTGCTGGGAATGATTAGGGTTTTCACATCCATTTCCGCTGCCGGACTGGGCAGCCCCCAGGTTCTTTCCAACGGAATCAGTGAAGCCATGGTGACTACTGCGGCGGGCCTGATTATTGGTATTCCTGCCCTGGTGGCCTACAATTATTTGAATGCCCGGGCTGACCGAATTATTTTTGACCTGGAATTTTACTCCACCAAGGTCCTTGATACCCTGCGGCGTCGCCAGAAACAAAGCAGGGACGCCTGATGAATTTCCGATCCTCGAAAAAGGGCCGCAGCCTGATCCTCAACGTGACCTCCCTGATCGATGTCATGTTCCTGCTGTTGATTTTTTTCATGGTGACGTCCACCTTCCGGAACCAACCGGCCATTACTTTGGTTCTGCCCAGGTCGGCAACGGCTTCCGATACGGTCGATACTCCGGTCATTCTTTTCCTCACTGCCGAAGGGGTGGTTTACCTGAATGATGCTCCGGTTCCCGATGCCGAATTGAAGGGCCGATTGGAAGAGCTGTTTAGTACTTCCAAAGACAACCGCATGGTCCTGCGCGCTGATGAAAAGGCCAATCATGGTGATGTCGTGAGTTTGATTGATGTCATAAAGCAGAGTGGATTTACTCGCGTTAGCCTTTCCGCCCGTTTGGCCGGAGGGTGATAATGCCGAAGGAGCACAACTTGTTCGGAACCTGGATTCCCAAACACAAAATTAACCGCAACCAATCTGGTCTGGCCATCTGGCTGATTTGTCTGACGACCTTGGCAGGTACCGGATTGCTGACAGGCTGCACCAGCGATATCCCCAGTGAGGTGGGCACCGGTCTGGTCGATTCCGAGATTGATGTGGTGTTGGAACCTCTTGACCTTGAGACTATGGAGCTTTATACGGCAAAAAACCTCAGCGATGCTGCTGTGCCGTTGCTGGAACAGGAAGTTCTCTACTTCGGGACCCAGGACGGCAACAGTTCATCCATCCTTTTGAATTATGACTTTACTGATATTTTTACTGAAGAATTTCCCGACTCCATCTGGACTTTGGCGCACATAACAAAAGTTGAACTTCGCATTGTCAGGTTGAGTGCGTTTGGTGGGACTTTGCCTGGTGAAGAGGAAGAAGAAGACGAAACCGTGGTGGAAAAATACTACCAGGTCTTCGAACTGGATGAACCGTTCAATGGTGCCAATTATCCTGGTCCTGTTCCTGCTCATGGGCAGATCAATCTCAACACCGCCTACGGATCAAATATAGTTGCTGCGGAACCTCGCCTGGTCTTCACACCGGCACGCCTGGTCAGCTGGGTTGTGGCGGCACAGATTCAAGGGCTGATCATTTCTGATGGTCCGGAATCATCCTCTGGTCTGATTGGTTTTGCCTCCAATGAGTTGACCCACTTCAATGAGCTTGCCAGCATTCATGAAAATCCCGGGGCCTTTCCGGTGATCATTGTGGAGTTTGATGGTGATGAATCGAATCCCGCCTTCATTGCTCCGGTAGCCGATATCTCCACCTTCCATGAATTAAAACCGGCTCCCCTGGATCAGGCTGATGGCATGATGCTCAGAACTTGTCTGCGTACCTATCCCATGCTGCGATTCGATTTTTCTTCCCTGCCTGAAAATATTTTTATCAACCGTGCGGTTTTGTCCGTCACCAACAATACAAGCACCGGCTTTGGACAGCTGGAGTCGATCGTTGTATCGGAAATTGATGTGGATCTTTTCGGGGTCCCGGGAGATTCCATGCCACTGGTCAACCTGGATGGAGCAACCTATGTCATCACCGGCATGACCAGCCTGGATCCCACGTTGAATGAGCACCTGGAGTTTGCGGTGACTACTGCGGTGCAGCGCATCGTCATCAATGTCTATGATGGGCTGCGGGGTTTTTTTCTAACTGCGGGGGAGGACAATTTCCCCGTTTACAACACCACTG
>JAUUYW010000507.1 GCA_030590265.1 Candidatus Krumholzibacteriia bacterium | reverse complement strand
GAATGCTCAACGACGTACCCACCGCCGATGTGGTCATCACCAACCCGACCCACTTTGCTGTTGCTCTCAAGTATATGCCTGGCTCAGCCGCACCCATGGTTGTGGCCAAGGGCCAGGACAACCTGGCCCAGACAATCAAGAAAATCGCCCGCAAATCACGGGTGCCAATCATGGAGAACAAACCACTGGCACGGTCCTTGTATCGTCAGGTTGAAGTTGGGCAACAGATTCCCGACGCATTGTTCCAAGCCGTAGCCGAAGTGCTGGCTTATATCTACCGCCTGAAGAAGGCTTAAAACAAAATGGAGAGTTGAATTTTGGCTCAGGACAACGTCATCGACAGAGATCTGGTGCTGGCAAACAGTAATATTTTAAGTGCTGCCGCCGTACTGGTAATTCTGGGCTTGATGGTCATTCCAGTGCCTGCAGTAGTGATTGACATGATGCTCACTTTCAGCATCAGTTTCTCCATAACGGTTCTCTTGGTGGCTCTTTACCTCAAGGAACCTCTTCAATTCAACAGTTTCCCCAGTCTTCTGCTAATCCTCACTTTGATGCGGCTGTCCATCAACGTTGCTTCAACCCGCTTGATTTTGAGCAAAGGTGAAGCTGGTCAGGTAATTGGCAGCTTTGGTGATTTCGTTGTCGGTGGCAACTACCTCATTGGGGTGATTGTCTTTATTATCCTGGTGATCATCAACTTCATGGTCATCACCAAGGGAAGTGGGCGCATTGCCGAAGTGGCCGCCCGTTTCACCCTCGACGCCATGCCCGGCAAGCAGATGGCCATCGATGCCGACCTGAATGCCGGCCTCATCAATGAAACCCAGGCCAAAGCCCGCAGATTGGAAATTGCCCAGGAAGCCGAATTTTTTGGTGCCATGGATGGTGCCAGCAAATTTGTCAAGGGTGATGCCATGGCCGGTATCCTCATCACGGTGGTCAACATTGTCGCTGGTTTCATCATCGGCATGGTGCAGATGGGCATGACCGCCAGCGAAGCCCTGCAAAAATTCACCATACTCACCGTTGGTGATGGGCTCGTCAGCCAAATTCCGGCTTTGTTGGTGTCCACTGCCGCGGGTATGGTTGTCACCCGTTCGAGCAGCAGTTTGAATCTGGGCCAAACCATCACACTGCAAATTTTCCGTCAGAAAAAAGCGCTATATCTGGCCAGCGTTGCCATGACCGTTTTTGGGTTGATCCCAGGATTGCCTACGGTGCCTTTCCTTGCTTTTGCAGCCATGACAGCCATTGCCGGTTACATCATGGGGCAACGTGTCGAAAAATATGATGACGATGAAGCCAGGGCGGAAGAAGCCCTGATCGAAGCCAAAGAAACCGAAGAGGAACCCCAGGGACTCAACGGTGAAGAACTCTTTGTTCTGGACCGCCTGGAACTGGAAATTGGTTATGGCCTCATCCCTCTGGTTGACGACAAGCGCGGGGGAGACTTGCTGAGTCGTATCAGCAACATCCGTCGCCAGGTTGGATCCGAACTGGGCATTTTCATTCACCCCATTCGGGTGCGGGACAATTTGCAACTCGGCGCCCACGACTACATCCTCAAATTGAAGGGGGTAGAAATTTCCCGCTCCCAACTCTACCCGGGCCGCCTGATGGCCATGAGCACCCGGCCCGATACAGGAGAAATCGACGGTACACCGACCACCGAACCCGCTTTCAATCTGCCGGCTGTCTGGATCGATGGCGACCGCAAGGCCGAAGCAGAAGTGGAAGGCTACACAGTGGTGGAGCCCGCAGCTGTTCTGGCTACTCATCTTTCGGAAATCATTCGCACCCACGCGGACGAATTGCTGAGTCGCCAGGATATCAAGGACATGTGTGAGTCCATTCGGGATTATGCCCCGGCTCTGGTGGAAGACCTTATTCCGGACAAGGTTTCCATCAACACCCTGCACAATGTTCTGATGGGTTTGTTGCACGAACGCATCCCGGTCAAGGACATCATTTCAATCTTGGAAACCCTTGCCAACTATGCCGGCAGCGGCATGGGCAACGATTTCCTTCTGGGCAAGGTTCGCGAAGCCCTCGGGCGATCCATCACCTCACTTTACACCGAATCGGACAACAAACTCCATGTGGTTTCCCTTCACCCGGAAGCCGAACAAATCCTGGTTCAGGCCAGCCGTGACAGCGACTCCTCCGGGGGTGTTGTTCTGGATCCCGTATTTGCACAAAACTTCCTGGGCAAACTGGAAGCGGTTCTGCGCATCGCCTATACCAGCGGTCCGCCACCTGTTCTCCTGGTGCCCACTCCCATTCGAATTTTCGTCAAGAGGCTCATCGAGCCCACATATCCCAACTTGGCCGTCATGGGTTACACCGAGGT
>JAUUYW010000121.1 GCA_030590265.1 Candidatus Krumholzibacteriia bacterium | reverse complement strand
GCGTATCGTCCTTCATCGGGCAAGGTGATTTGGTTGGTATACTCAACACCAGTTTCCACCTTGACCCACTGGTTTTCTTCGGGGTCAAACCGATAAATATTACTGTACTGGGTTTCGGTGCAACGGGTGTAGATCATACCATCGGCTTTGGACCATTGAGTGCCCGATACGTCGGGGACAAAATCCAAACTGACTGGTCTCGGTTTGAGGTCGTCCAGGTCCATGAGATACAGCTGTCCACCATAGTCATTGGCTTGCACGCCCTCGGGAAGGTTGCGCCCCAAACCATCAAAGGCCGATGGCGATCCGGTCAGGCAGAGAGTTTTGCCATCAGGGCTAAAAATGGCGTTGCCCACCCATGGGTCGTTCAACAATTCCTTAATTGTCAGGGTGGCCAAATCAAGGCTGAACAATTTGGTAATGTGGAAAGGACGGTTGGTCCAGTCGTTCTCGCTGAGGAAGAAAATGAGGCTCTCGCTGTCGGGAGAAATCCGCCATCCATTAACGTTCAAAGGTCCGGCGGTCAACTGGCGTTCCAGGTCCCCGTTCAGAAAAGCCTGCATCAAATGAGACCGTCCCCGCCACCAGGACTGGCGATCCGCCGGATGCTCCACATGCTTGACTTTGCGGCTATCCGGTTCGGGAGTTCGGCTGATTTCATAGATGATGGACTTGCCGTCGGGCGCCCAATCCCATCGTCCCAAATCTTTCACGTTCTCCAGAACAGCGCGTGTTTCGCCACTTTCCAGATTGAAATACCAAACCGTGGAAAATTCGTCGTGACTGGTTTCCCAGGTCAGGGCGGTCTGCTTGCCGCCGGCGGGATGCCAACCCACGCTGGAAGGTGAACCCATGCCACGCAGGTACTGGACCAGTTGCCAGTCTTCGGTCTGGCGGATTTCCAACCAGCTGTCGCGATTCTTGCCGTCCCGATATTCGCTGAGCTTCATGACGGTGAAACGGCCGTCCGGGGAGATGGCCACGCTGCCCACCCGAGGAGCGTCGAGAATGGTCTGGATAGTGACGGCGTGCTGTGGATTGGTGCTGATGGCCAGGGCCTCTTCGCCGGAGTCATCAGGCGACTCAAGGGACAAGGTGATGGGGGCGGTTTCGGAATCCAGCAAAACCCTGATGGCCACCTGGTGTTTCCCGATGGGCAATTCCATTTCACCTTTTTGGACGTTATCATCGTCCTTGTCGCCCATGGCCAACGGTTCCGACCCAAGACTGACAGCCACTGGCCGTTCGCAGGTGATTTTCAGGTCGGCCTTTTGCCAACGGTCACTCTCCACGTAAAAAACGAGATATTGAATGGAGGCCCCGGATTTGGTGCCCTGAAGGGTGAATTGACCATCCTCTCCCTCGTTGAGATCCCAACTGTCATCTTCCGGCCAGGATTTCCCCAGCATGGCTGGAGCAGACTCAAAAAGTTTGTCCAGGTCGGTTCCAGCCCGATCGGCATCGTGAAAAACCGGCAGCTGTAAAGGAACTGCGTCCAACATGAGGACCTGGTCGATGGATCGTTCGATGGCGTCCGCGGGGGAGACGGCCCCAAGGGCTAAGAGCAATCCGGCAAGGAGGGTGAGGCTTTTTAACATGGCGACTCCGGGATTAAACAAAGGTTAATGAAACGCTTGATTCCACCACTTCATAATAGGGCAGACGAAGCATAAGGGGAAACCTGTTTCTGTCATTGCTTTTCCCCTGCCGAGAGGGCATTCTTCTTCCAATATGGATATTCCCCGCAAAGCCAGACGTATGTGGTATTTTCTGCTGCGCCTCCAACGAGAAATGGGATACGACGACGTCATGGGTATGGCGGCGCAGATCGCCTTTTATTCCATGTTGGGTCTCTTCCCTTTCATGATCTTCCTGCTCAGTTTCCTCAGCATGTTTCCCCTTGGGGAAAGGTTGCAGCCACTTTTGCTGACTGCTCTCGAGGATCAAATGCCTGTTGAGGCAGCTCACTACGTCACAGAAGTTGTCATGGAACTGATTCCCCAGCACAGTCAGGGATTGCTGAGTTTTGGTCTTCTGGCCGGTCTTTGGGGAGCCTCCATGGCCGTGGGAGCCCTGATTACCACCATTAACCGGGCTTACAACATCCGCCCACGCAGGAATATTATTGAGCAGAAAATCCTGGCGATCCTCTTGACGTTGGGATTGAGTGGAGTTTGGCTCCTCGCCATGTCTATTGTTCTGGTGGGTCCGGATATCACACAGGTTGTGTTCGAATGGATGGGTATGGCCAGCGAAAACAATACCTTTTGGACCAGTGTGCGATTGCCCATGGCCTTTGTATTGAACCTGGTGGCCATTTTGGTATTGTATTATGTGGCCCCCGAGGCCAAACAAAAATTCAGATGGATTTTGCCGGGTGCCATCACTTCCACTGTATTGTTGCTGCTGGCATCTTATGGTTTCCGGATCTTTTTGGTCAATTTTGGGCACTACAACAAAACATATGGTTCCCTGGCTACGGTGATTATCCTGATGATCTGGCTTTATATTTCAGGATTCCTCTTTTTGCTGGGAGCTGAAATCAACGCCCTGATGAACCGAATGGAAGAGGATGACCCACCGGAACGAGTCCGGTTGTTGCGCTAATTGACTGAAAACAAACCATCTGGAGAAAATAAATGTTGTTTACGGCAACCTGGACAGGCGACATGCGTTTCGAATACAAATCGGCCACAGGTCACGCCCTGGTGACCGATGCACCAGAGCCCGCTGGCGGAGGGAACACCGCTCCCACTCCCATGGAATTGTTGATTCTCGGCCTCATAGGATGCACAGGAGTTGATGTCACCAGCATTTTAAAAAAAATGAAAGAACCTCTTGAGGCACTTGAGGTTACTGCAGAAACTGAACGGGCTGAAGAGCACCCTAAGGTTTTTACAAAAATCCACCTGACATATCATGTAAAAGGTGATTTGAACCTCAAAAAGCTGGAAAGGGCCATCAACCTGAGTGAATCCAAGTATTGTTCGGCCTCGGCCATGTTGGGGAAAACTGCAGAAATCACCAGTGAATATTTTGTGAATTCAGAATAAAACCCTGTAACTCTATTGATTCAAAAAAGATATTATGGTACAATGATATGTAATAGCCTCAAAAGGGCTGATTTTTTCTGTTGAGCGATCGGGGTAAAACTGCTGGATGCATTCCAGATACATCTCTGAATCACACTCAACTCGCCCAAATGCACCATCCAGGGGAGATATTCATGCGTCGCCGATACGCCCTTATTCTGTGCCTACTCTTGCTCACCTTCGCCTTCATGGTTCCCACAACTTCTCAGGCTGCCACAATTGATCCTGAACTTATGGAAGCCTTGGCGGAAAAAAATGGTGACCTGGTTCCTGTGCTCATGATTTTTGATAACCCTCACGATGTGGGTGATCTGATCATTGAATTGAACCGTCTTTCGCCCGACAAACGGCGCAGGGGTGTAATCGAAGCCCTGAAAAAGAAGAACCGCAAAACCCAGCGCAACGCCATGTTCATCCTGGATGATCCTGATCATCAGATGGAAATTGCCGATGTGACCCAGCTATACTTTGCCGGGGCCATCGCTTTCCGGGCCAGTGGCAACGTTGTGGAAACCCTGGGCGGGCTTCCCAACTCGGCCACGCTGTTTCTGAACAAGAAGTACGACATGACTTCAGGTACTTCCCGAGGTACGGTCGAGGGGGCCAACAAGGCCGCCCGCACTGATACTGTTTGGAGTGTCAAATACATCAATGCCGACCGGGTGTGGAACGAATTGGGTTACACCGGTGAAGGCATCGTTGTGGGGCATATTGACTCAGGTATCGATGTAGACCATCCCGACCTGTCTCATAACCTTTGGATCAATGTGAACGAAATTCCCAACAACGGAATCGATGATGATAACAATGGCTTCATCGACGATATCAACGGTTGGGACTTTGGCAACAATGACAACAATCCCAATGATGACGCAGCCGGTGCTGGTCACGGAACTCACACTGCTGGTTCAGTGGCAGGTGATGGTTCCGCCGGGACCCAGACTGGTGTTGCTCCTGATGCCAAGTTGATTGGGTGCAAGGTTGCTGCCCAAGATGGCGGAATGACTCTGGGTGCTATTTGGGCCGCAGAGCAATATTGTGTTGAAAACGGTGCTCGCGTAATAACCATGTCGCTGGGCCTCAGTGGTGAGGTTGATGCCTCATTAATGCGCAACGAGCGTGTGAACATGAACAACATGCGAGATGCCGGTGTTACCATGTTCAACTCCGCCGGTAATGAACACTTTAACTACAATCCGCCCATTGAGTGCGGATTGACTGCACGGGTGCCGGCACCCTGGAATCCCCTGCCGACGACTCCGAGCAACCTTGGTGGCGTGATTGCAGTTGGTGGAACCGGGTACCAGAACAATTACATGTACAATGCTTCTTCCCGTGGTCCCGTCAAATGGGACAACGTGGATCCTTGGAACGACTGGCCCTACAGTCCTGGTGACGGCCTGGTCAAACCCGATATTTCTGCTCCTGGCGTTAACGTGAACTCCACCACTGTTGGTGGCGGTTACAGTGGCGATACCTGGAGTGGAACGTCCATGGCTTGTCCTCATGCCGCTGGCCTGGCTGCCCTCATGCTGCAAAAAAATCCCAGTCTCTCGCCGGCCGGTCTTGAGTCCATCATGGAATTGAACGCAATTGATTTGGGTACTCCCGGCAAGGATAATTCCTACGGTTCCGGCCGAATCGACGCCTACGATATTGTCCTGGCCACTCCCACTGCCCAGGCGGCAGATATCGTTTATTCCGGCATTCTGCCTGATCCTGCCGGCGACGGCATCCTGGATCCGGGCGAAGTCAGCCCTTTGGCTTTTGAATTGAAAAACGTCAGCACGGTGTTTGATGCCACCGGTGTCACCGCCACTCTGGCTGTTGTGCCTAACTCCTATGTCACGGTTTCCGATGCTGCCGGCTCGTTCCCGGATATCCCCATGAACGGTGGCGTTTCCAACAACACTGGTGATACCTTCAGCCTGGACATTGCTGCAGGCGCACCTCAGGGTTATCCCTTCACCATGATGCTGAGCGTCAGCAGTGGAACCTATTTCGAACGCACTTTTGAAATTCCCTTTTACGTGGGTCTGCCCGACTGGCGAACTCACAACATCGGCAACGTCTACCTGACCATCACCGATCAGGGAATCATCGGATACATGACCCAGGACGGCACCACAGGTGACGGCATGGGCTATCTCGATGGTGGCAGCGGATTGTTCATCGGTTCCTTCTGGGCCGGTACAGATGTCAACTACATCTGCAACCGCGATTTCGGTGGAAACGGTACCGAAACTTACGAATGGGAAGTCATGGAAGAGCCCAATGGTCGGGTTGCCGACCTGGGTGACGATGGCAGCGATCAAACTTTCAAAGCCATCTTCAGTGACAGTGGTCATGCCTCACCCAAACCTATTGTTGTGGAGCAAACCAGCTTTGCTTTCAGTGGTTTTGGTGAAAATGAATTCGTCATTCTGGAATACAAGATGACCAATGAAGGTGCTTCGAACCTGAGCAGTCTCTACAATGGTGTTTTCTGCGATTTCGACATCAATGACTCTGCTTCGAACCTGGGAAATACCGACGAATCCCGGAACCTTACCTACATGTACTCTGCTGGTGGACCATACTTTGGCATCGCCTTGATGGGTCCTGCCAACAGTGCTCAGAACTTGAGCATGATCAGCAACCCAACCTATGTGTACCCGAACAGTGCCATCGATGACGGAATCAAAATGCGTCATCTGCGTGGTCTCCTGAGTACGCCTTCGACTCCCACAGCCGATGATTGGTCAGCTGTGACCAGTTCCGTGGTGAGCCTGGATGCCAATGGTGGATCAGATGTGAGAGCCTACGCTCTGGTGTACGGCAATACGTTGCAGGAATTGCAGGACAATGTGGATGCGGCCAACGATGCCTACAATCCCACGTCCCCTGTTTCTGACAATTCACCGTTCAAGATTTTCCGTCTGGCCCAGAACCATCCGAACCCCTTCAACCCGTCCACCAGTATCAAGTATACGGTGGCCAGTGAAGGTCATGTGGAATTGGGTGTCTACGACCTTAGTGGACGGCTGATTCGTACTCTGGTTAGTGAAACTCGTGGCAGTGGGGATCATACCATTACCTGGGATGGCAGGAATGCCTCTGGTGGTGCGGTGCCTTCTGGTATGTACTTCTATAAGTTCTCTTCTGGTGGGGAGACTACCTCCAGGAAGATGACTTTGGTTAAGTAGGGGAACGTCACCTCTGGTGGCTATAAATACACACCGGCCCGGCAGGTCCTCCTTCGTGCGGAGTTGCCGGGCCGGTGTGTATTTATAGCCACCAGAGGTGAAGGGCCTACTCAATCAAAGTCTGGTTTGTTATATGCACAATGATTCCGAGGTGGCAAGTGAGGCCTATAAAAATCGTTTTAACCATTTTTGTGTTGCTGTTCGCTTTTGTTTTATGGTTACGCTGGGACACCAGAACTGAGTATGAAGTTCTAGATCTTGACGTTGCTTCCGGAATTTGGATCTCGGCACCCTGTGAAGTAACCAAGTTTGAAATGTATCTCGACGGTGGTTCTTACGGTGGGGTGTTGAGAGATTCGAACAACCGAGAGGTTGAGTTCTGGTTTGATGGTGGATCTCGAGCAGAAGAATTTACCGGCCCAAATTTTCCTCGCTTAATATATCTCGACGCCCAGAAATCAGGACAAGACAATGCAATCCCAATACCAGTTGGAAGTAAAGGTGAAGCCGAAATGATTAGTCTTCTAACAACTTGGGTAGATAAAGAGATTTTACCCAAAGACCAGGATAGGATCTATGATATATTTTTTGATTACTCAATTAGGGTTGAAGAACGAAAAAGAAGGCTGCCTGATTTGAGTGAAAGTCAAAAGCGAGCGCTAAGTGTTTTAAGAGTGTTAAGGTTTCTTAATGGTCAGAGGCTAGAGCTAGGCTATTAGGGTTGGATAAATTGGACAATGTTGGCTCGTTGGTTCGTACAAATGTTTGGTCCGGTTATTTTCCATTGTTACGCATTGTTCAGGAGGACAAGCCACTCATAATCGGCTTCGAGCAAAGATTTTGAAGGACCAGTAATGCAAAATATTAGGAGGAAAAAATGAAACTCCTGCAGTATGTGAGCCTATTTCTTGTTATTTTAGCCCCAATTCTTTCGCTTGGGGCAAGGGCGGCGTTTGATAAAGATCTGTACTTAAATTTCAACCCGATCATTGTTGTGGGTTCAGTTGTGGATGATAGAGAGGGCACCCCTTTCGAGTGGCTTCCCGGCCGACCAGATTGGTGTTTCCCAACTCGTTGTGGGGCTGTCGTGGTCCACCGCGTGTTGCGTCAGTTTGGGGATTCACACATCGCTGTGGGTGACACACTACGGTTCTGTTATCCTTCGGGGAATACGGCCAAGAATGACAGCATACTGACCTCGTTTCTTGATGTTTGTGAAATCAGCCAAATGAATGGCTTGGTTGTCGGGGCAAAAGGAGTCTACCCGTTTAGGGAGAGCGAAAAATTCATATATGAGCCAGGGTCCTGGTTTCTTGCTACACAGGCCCAGCAAAACGAGCTCCTTGAATATTTTTCACAATTAGGCCCTGAATAAGTCCGGTCCCGGTTATAAGGGTCTGAGGCAATCATTTTCCATTAAGGCCTAGGTTGTGGTGGAAGGGCTAGATAACAGCTTGCACGCCACAACCTGCTCTGTCACGACCCGTGCTGCGCATGGCCAACACCAACTTGGACCGAAGGATCAAAACATTCGCAAGACAGGGGAAATAATGGATTTCACACCGATAGGTACAATTCGTAGCCCATTCACAAACCCGGAAGGAATGCCAATCCAACCTGCGGGTGCTTCAGGTGTCAAAGGAACGGTTGAAGTGCTTTCCGCCTACAAAGACGGCTTGGACGACCTCAATGGATTTTCCCATATCATCCTTCTGTATCTATTCCACCGTAGTCGCGGGTTCAAACTGAAAGTTGTTCCTTTCATGGATACGACGTTACGAGGTGTATTCGCTACACGTGCGCCCAAGCGGCCGAACCCCATCGGGCTGTCGGTCGTCCGACTTGAGAGAATCGAAGGCCGGGTTCTTCACATCGAAGGAGTCGATGTTCTCGATGGTACGCCACTGCTTGACATCAAGCCCTATGTACCAGAGTTCGATGCACAAGTAGAAGTCCGAACAGGCTGGCTTGATCAGGCCGGCAAGAAAGCACAAGACAAGCGTTCGGATGGCCGTTTCTCGTAGGCTCGCAAACGCTCTGCTCCCGAATGGAAGAAAGATGGATGACCAACTTGTAACCTTGAGAACATATTCCCACCCGTGGCAGGCGGAACTTGCACGCACAGTGCTTGAAGCTGAGGGGCTTACTGCCTTCGTTGCCGACGCAAATACCGTCACAATGAATTGGCTCTGGTCCAACGCAATTGGTGGTGTTCGACTCCAAGTTCCCATGTCATCTGTCCAAGAGGCAACAAAGGTCCTTGCATTTGAGGAACCCACTCCTGAGTATTCGATTGACCAGAGCTACGCCCCGGTTTGCCCCCAATGCGGAAAGAACAATTTGACAGTCATTCGACTTGGGCGCAGGTGGACGTTTCTAACATGGATACTTGTTGGGATTCCACTTTTCTTCCCACCAAAACGATTCCAATGTCTGGAATGCGGCGCGATCTGGAAGTAAAAAAGGTATCACCCCCTACAAAGCGACAACGCCTTCCCTCATTGGAATGGACTTTCGTTTGGGCGCCCCTTGACGGCCCCAACCAAAAGTCTATTCCAACTCCATGATCAGATATCGAAGCATCCCTCCACGCTCCAGGTGGAAAACAGCAACTTCACCAAATTCAAGAGCCTTGGTTTTCTT
>JAUUYW010000275.1 GCA_030590265.1 Candidatus Krumholzibacteriia bacterium | reverse complement strand
TGGTACCGAGTCAATGACAGCCCCCAGGTGGACAGGGACTGGTATGAGATTCAGGTCCCGGTCACCAGTCAAATCGACGTGTTCTGCCAGGCCGAGTTCAATGTTTCCCTGCAGTTGTTTGATGGCACCGGCGGCTGCGGTCAGTTGGAAACCATCGACCAGGATGAGGGCTACTGGTGCGAGAGCATGGCCGAGGTCTCCGCCCAACTCGAGCCGGGACGCTACTGGATTGTGGTCAAGCCTACCACCGGCGGTGGCGGCTGCGGCTTAGGTTATCGGCTCTGGTTCGACGGATATGTTCCAGCCCCTACTGGTATCACTGATCAGGCAATAAATGCTGATGTTCAGCTTCAGGCTCCTTCCCCCAATCCCTTCCGTTCAGCCACCATGATCAACTACAACCTCGCCCAGCCCGGATCCATTCGCCTGGCAATTTATGATTTGAGCGGTCGATTGATTCGCTCCCTTGCCTCCGAGAGCGTTCCTGCTGGTCCCGGACAGATTCAGTGGAATGGCAGGGACAACGCCGGACGACAGGTTGCCTCCGGTGTTTACGAATGCCGTCTGGATACCAGTTCTGGGGTGGTTGTTGTAAGGCCGATCATCCGTGTGCGTTGACCAAGCAACGGCAAAAGATCAAGAATTGCCCGCATCCCCACCCTGCATCACGATTCGTTTCTCTCCTGAGGAAGCCGTGACGGAAATGGTGGGCTCATTAAACAAATAATCGATGTGTGTTTGGCTTTTGTTTTGACCACCTGGCATACCCTGATTGCTGCCAAAAGCAATGTGTGCCGTACCCTGGGCTTTTTCGGCTTCGAGCATGTTGTCGGAAAGCCTGGCTCCAGGATTCAGGCCGATGCCTAGTTCGGCGATGGTGCGAGAGCCACTGTCTGTATCCATCAATTGGACAACCTCTTCAAAAGTTGACTGATCTTCACATTTGATGTCAACAACTCGTCCGTTTTCAATCATGAAAGTAACGGGGCCAGGAACAATGCCATGGCTGCCGAAACAGCAGTCGATGACCAGCACCCCATTTGCGCCGTCTTCCACAGGACAACAATAAACTTCACCGCACGGAAGATTCGCTCCCTTACCTGGGGTGGCTCTCAGATCGGAAATCATTTCGCGGTCTTTGAGGTCCAGAATCAAGTCTGTACCCAGCTTGGTGCTGATATGAGCTGACACCGCATCTTTAAACCCGCTGATCAGTGAATCAGCCATGGTTTGCATGGCCGCATAGTCAACATTCATGGGACCTGCCGTCATCATTTCGGCGTTGATGCCCGGGCTGTGCCCCATGCGAACTCCAGGGGCCTCATCAACCATGAAAATCCATTCCAGGCGAAAGGGAATTTCCCGGGCATCACCCACAATAGCATTGATGACGATGCTCATACCGTCGAGCAAGTGGTGCATCTCGTCGGGCATTTTTTGCAAAGGACGATTTTCCTCGGGGAGTTGATACAAAACACAATCGCAACCGAACTGAATGGCCGCTTGTTCAAATGCGTGGCCGCAGCTGGAAGTTGCTTCATCTGTTATCACCAGAACGCGATCGTCCGGGACGAGACCCAGCACATGAGTCATTCCTGCCAAAGCGGCATCGATCATGGTTTGATTTGGCTGCATTAGGGAAACTCCCGGTTGGGGGGGTGGATAGATTATTCACCGAATGGTGCACTTAATTTTGCTGGATTTGTTCAAGCATTTCACGGTAGGTATTGGCCTCCGAGGTTCGGTTTGCCAATTCATAAAACTCAACCACACGCTCCAGAGCAGTTCGAGTCCGCTTGTCCTGATCGCCACGCGAAGTCTTCACCGTTTCAAAACCACTGAGGACCAAGGACTCACCCTCGGCAAAGCGACCTTCATGGGCCAGGCAGAGCCCGATCATGCTGTGCAGATTTCCCATCCGCCAGTGGTCGGCCGGCATGATCTTTGCCAACCGCGGTTCTGCTTCCTGAAACCGACGCCGAGCCTCGGAGTAATTCTTTCGACGGTTCTCCAATTTACCCAAATTGTAAAGAGTGATGCCGACTCTGGGATGATCTTCACCCATGGCCTGGCGGATAACCTCCAAGGCCTCCACAAGAAGAATGGCCGCCTCGTCCAGTTCACCTTTGGCCAGTAAAGCTGTCGACAGATTGTTGAGGCTGGCGGCAATTAACGGGTGGTCGGCTGCCAGTGCTTCTTGCCGAACAGACAAGGCCTCTCGATGGAGCTCAATCGACTCGTCAAGCTTCCCGGTCTTCTTGAGAATTCCCGCCAGATTGCTGAGTGTGGTGGCATATTCTGGACTATGAGCTCCCGACAATTTCACATCAATTTGCAGCGCTTCGCGCAGCATCTCCTCTGCCTCGTTGTATGACTCCCTTGATTCGAAAACGAGGGCCAGATTGTTCAAGCAGGATTTCATCACCGGATGGAAATCAAACCCGACCTTCCGCATCAGGTTCAGGGCTTCCCGATGCAAGGCCTCTGCGTCATCGAGTTGATCTTTTACTCGCATCAATTCACCCAGACTGGTCAAGGAAGATGCGGTGGGAACCGGATCAAACGGTACCAGCTTGCGTCTGATTGACATCACTTCCCGGTAGGCTTTCTCAGCCTCATCCAGCCGATTCTGTTCCTTCAGGTTGATGGCGAGAATTTGCAGAATATCGGCCGTCACCGGGCTCTCGTTGCCAAAAACTCGCCTGCTCATGGCCAAAGCTTCGCGATTCAATTCCTCAGCCTTGTCGAATTCACCCCGGTAGGTGTACAACTCCGATAACAGCCGCAAACTCCGGACTATCTCCTTGTGATCTCCGGTAAAGAGCGAATGCCGCAGACGATAAGCCTCTTCCGCCAATTCCAAAGCATTATCAAAGAGACCGAGATTCATGTAGACACTTCCCATGGTCGCCATGAGTCGGCCCTGCACCTCGGGTTGATCGGAAAGAGTTTCTCCGATGCGAACAGCGCCACGGTCCAGGATTTCCCGGGCTGTCACACTGTTCCCACGAGCTTCACTTGGATCCGATACTTCGAAAAGACTCACCAGGAACTGCGAAACCACCATGGCCGTTTCCGCCTCGGTGCGTGTCTGTTGTTCTGCGGCAAGAGCACGGTCTCGTTCCCTGGTAATCTTGCCGGCCTGGATGGACATGCCAACCACGGACCCGGCCAAAACCACAACCAGGAGTGCCAGAAGACCAGATCGCACCTTGTGCCTGGCAATCAATTTTTTCACCTGATAGGTCGCGCTCGGTCGGTGGGCCAACACTGGCTGGATGGCGAGGTAGCGCCCGATATCGGTAGCCAACTCTGAGGCTGACTGGTAGCGCCGGGTCCTGTCCTTTTCCATGGCCCGCATGGTGATCCAGTCGAGTTCGCCATGGACCAGCTTGCGCAAGACCTTGGGTGTGAGGCCCCGCCTTGTGGCCTTCTCGGTGGCTTGTTCACCCATGCTACCGATCTTGGTACTCGGCCAAGCAGGATCCACATCGCGAATGATGCGGTGCATTTCGGCAATGCCCGCTTCACGAAGTTGACGTTCCTCGAAGGGCAAAACTCCCACCAGAATTTCGTACAACAATACCCCGAGTGAATAAACATCACTGGTGGTATCGATATTCAATCCGGTCATTTCCGCCTGTTCGGGACTCATGTAACTGGGTGTACCAATCATCCTGCCCTGTTCGGTGAACAGAGTTCTTTCGGTCAGGTTTTGCTGAATGGCCTTGGCCACACCAAAATCAATAACCTTGGGAACAGCCTCCCCGTCCTGAACCGTCACCAAAACATTGGTGGGTTTGATATCCCGATGGATAATCCCCTTTTGGTGAGCGTGGTGAATGGCCTGGCATACAGACATGAACAGGTCCAACCGGCTCTTCAAATCCAATTTGTGCCGATCGCAGTAGGCAGTAATCATCTCACCAGGAACGTGTTCCATCACAAAATATGGACGACCATTTTCGGTGCTGCCGGTCTCGTATATCTTGGCCACATTGGGGTGGTTCATCATGGCCAAAGCCTGGCGTTCCGATTCGAATCGGGTGATGACCTCTTTGGTGTCCATCCCCAACTTGATAACTTTCAGTGCCACAAGACGCTTGATGGGTGCCTTCTGCTCTGCAAGATAGACGTCCCCCATGCCACCGCTGCCGAGGAGTTCCAGTATTTGAAATGAGCCGATTTGAGTTGGAAGTTCTGATTTTGGCGATATAAAAATTGTGGGCTCAATTTCCCCGGGTTGAGCCTGGTCATTGCTATTAATATCTTTGGGATCCTTGTCCTTCATAGCCAAGGCATTGTATGTCATCACAAAGGATATGAGAATCCTTAAATGATTTTATTTGGGTTTAACCCTTAGTTTTGCCTGGGGATCTCCACATCAAATTTGCTGCAGTAGGGATTTGAGGATAACGAATGGACAGCCGATACCCTTGAAACTCGTCAGGCAAAAGCCCCACTTGATCAAAAACATGTTTGATCAGTTTCGGGTACTCGGGGTATTGGGCGGAAGCATTGCCGATCATTCCTGATCCCAGGCGCAGCACATTGTTGGACAGGGGCAAATGCCGCAAAACGTCGTCTTTCGGGTCAAGGCCCCGTGGAGCAGTCAACCGGTCCAACAGGATGCTTTCGGGTGGACCCGAATGGGGCAAATCCTGGTGTATAAAGACATCGAAAAACATGTTTTCCAAGGGAGTGACCAGGTCGAAAAGGGCCCCCATGTATTCGTTTTTTTCTGGAATGTGAAAAACAGACTGCCACTTGACCAGGCGGTCGGCTATCACACAGGTCAAGAGCCCGGCATTGCCGATGGGTCCTTCACAAAGGTCAAAACGCTGGCCGTAATCCCGCTTGACCGAGCGCAGAGCCGGCAAGGGATTCGAACAGAATTCCC
>JAUUYW010000511.1 GCA_030590265.1 Candidatus Krumholzibacteriia bacterium | reverse complement strand
TATGCCAAATCATTATTCTCCACATGGTACTGGTGAATCATCTCTTGGCTGATTCCTCCGGTAACATCCTCTCGTTCAATTTGTCCTTTCAGAAAAAGCACACGCTCCACAGCCACATCAAAGAAATATTCCATCCGTTTTTGAAGAGCCAAATTTTCCACAATCCCCAGCGCTCGGCTGATGGCTTCAAAGGTAGAAATCCAATGATCATGGGCGGCGGTTCGCAGTCGGTAACGTGTGGGTTTGTCAATCTTCAGGTGAACATGGGGCAAGTCGACCATATGCTGTTCGCGTTTGACCATTTTTGTGGCCTGGTTCCAATTTCCGTCGGGCACAATCAAGTTGATGGGTTTCTGAATTGTTTCCAGGAAATCCGCGTTGAGTTCACTGCTGTCTCGCGATGGAAAAAGCAGTAGATTTTGGTAGTCGGGTTGAATGGCCCGGCTCATATCCAAAGGTGATTCTTTCTGACCCCGGATCAACACTTCACTGTTCGACAAAACCACTGGCACCCATTTGCCGGTGTTGGTTGTGCGGGTGATGTCGCTGAAATGAATGACGACGGTGATGCGGGTTTTCAGGTTTTCAACAGGCGTGACCTGGCATATGCAATAGGCCCGGGGGATCAGGCAATTGGGACATCGTTCGGCTCGTCTTCTCAAGATTGATCCTATTGGTTTGTTGGTCTCGGGGATTGCCAGACAATTGAGTTTGTCTTTTCTGATCATGTTACTTTAAGATGCGCAAAAGGAAATGCCAATCCAGAAGGTAAGATTAATCAATGAACATCGCCCTGCTGAACATGATGTCCGATGCGGCCCTCAAAGCCACCGACCGCCAGTTCTCCCGTCTTTTGCAGGGGCCCGGCAATATTCATCTGCATCCGTTTACCTTTCCCGAAATCACCAGAAATGAAAAAGCAGCGGCTTATATCAACGAGACCTATCGGTCGGAGGCCCAAATCAAGGCCCTGCACCTGGACGCTATTATCATCACCGGGGCCAATGTCAGCAATCCGAACATGGAAACCCAGCCCTTCTGGAAACCACTCCAGAAAACCATGGCCTGGGCTCGGGACAATACCCGTTCCACTCTTTGCTCCTGTTTGTCTTCCCACGCTGTGATGCAATTCCGTTTTGACCAAATGCGTTGCGCCCTGCCCAGCAAAGTCTGGGGAGTTTTCGAACACCAGGTTGTCAGTCCGGACCATGCCTTGGCCGCAGAATTGCCGGCTGTGGTGCCGGTCCCTCAATCGCGTTTCAACGAAGTTACGGCCGCTCAATTTGAGAAGGCCAGCCTGGAGGTGATCATCGCTAGCCCCACCGCGGGGGTTCATCTGGCAGCCAATCACGAGGGCAGTTTGGTTTTGATGCAGGGCCATCCCGAATACGATGAGGTGAGCTTGCTGAAGGAGTACAAGCGAGAGGTTCGGTTGTTTGCCCAAGGCCGCAGGCAGGAATATCCACCGATACCGGAAGCAATTTTGGATCAAATCGGGGTTGATATGTTGGGGAGCCATCGGTTGTCTGTTATGGAGGCCCTGGCCACAAACAAGGCTCCATCGGAACTTTGGGAATTCCCGGAAGCCCAAGTGGAGCCATATCTTACCAACCAGTGGCATTCTTCAGCCAAACAGGTTTTTACCAATTGGCTGAAAACCCTTAGAGACTAAACTATTCAGCCAAAACCAATTTCACGATGGCGGTGTCGGTTCCCGAAACCAGCCGCGCAAAATACACTCCGCTGGGCAGTGAGTGCCCGGCATCGTTCTTTCCATCCCAGGAAATTTCAGTGCGCCCACTGCCCACCACAAGGTCCAGCAGGCTGGCAACCCTTCGACCGCGCACATCAAAGACATCCAGCCGGACGGCATCGGTGCGATCAGTATCAAAGGCCAGTTTCACCACTGGATTGAAAGGGTTGGGCCAGGCCGATAATACCAATTTGGGCTGCACGAATTCCGGTTCGGGTGCATCACCCAAAAAGGCCTCACGGGCCACGAATATCTGGGAAGGTTGAGGAATTCCGTCGACGGAGTCACGCTCTGTCCAGGCCAACACCGGGAAGGGGGTTGGGTCGACGGTCAAGGCCACACGCGAGTCAAAATTTCGACGGTTGTAAGGCTCGTTGAGGTCCTCTCCCATGTCGGTCCAGATCCCGTCTTCGAGAACCCAATATTCCAGATATTTGCGCAAGGGTTCCAGGTTGTCTCCAGAGGACAGCTGATACCAAAGGGCGTGCACTCGACCATCAAGATCAGTGGCCAGGTTAGGGGACATGGGCCAGTCATAAAAGTCGTAGGGCGTGGTCATGTGTTCAGAAGCATCCC
>JAUUYW010000055.1 GCA_030590265.1 Candidatus Krumholzibacteriia bacterium | reverse complement strand
TCAACCTAATATCAATGCCCACGGAGCTGTCTGGCCAGATGTCCCAAACCCCATCCAAAACCAATTTTAAGCTGCCGTGCCGCGCAGATATGGTGTCTGTGCTCCTGGTTATTTTCTTGATGGTTCTGTCCTGGTTCCTGATCAACGGTGTGGCCACAGCCGTTTATCAGCAATACGCGGTCTTTGGTGATCCACCTGCTTCCATGGGGCCCAGAGGTGGCATCGGAACCAGTCAGCTAGGGCACAATGCCTATTTCTGGAGCGAAAGGGCCTTTCATTATCGCACTACCCTTATGTTTGCGGTGGATGATTATGATGATCCCGGCACTCTCAAAAAAGATACTCTGCAGCAACATCCCGAAGGCGTGGATGCCTGGGCCGAATACACCCTGCTGATGGAACCCGTTTATGGTCAGCTTTATCGATGGTTTGCACGTCAGGGCGAGCCGCTGGTGGAGTTTCTATTGCGCCTGATACCATTGGTTCATGTGCTGCTTTTTTTGCCCATCTTTCTGCTGGCCCGCAGTCTGGGCGCCAGGCCCTGGCTGGCTCTGGCCGGAGTGTTGATTTACGCTTCCTGCACCATGGGTTTTGCCCGGATGACCGGCTCTTTGCTGCTCAAGGAAAATTTCGCCCTGCTTTGGCTGATGGTTTTTCTCGCGGCCCATCATCGAGCCTGCAGGCGAAGAGATTTTCCTGCTTTGGTGGTTGCGGCCCTGGCCTTGATTTTAGCTCTGGCCAGCTGGCATTTGAGCCAATTCCTTTTCCTGGTGATTTTTCTGGCGGCGGGATGGAGTCATGCCTGGCATGGTCCGAGCAAACAGGACTCGACCACGATGCCGGCGCGTGGTTTCTGGCCTGGAGATTGGTGGCCCCCTGCTGTTTATTTGCTTGCCGGGTTGTTGGCCGGGTTCACTCCTTCGTTGCTGAACCGAGGGTTTTTCATCAGTCTTCCCATGGCTGCTCTTTTGGCCTGGTTCATCAGCACTTGGTGGGCTGGTCGAAAAACGTCACCACCATCATCCTTGATATTTCGCCTGGGGTTTTGGTTGGCACCGCTTTTTGTGTTTGGCCTCCTGGCCATGTTCAATCCCTTGGTGCATGGCGACTACAGCCATGTAACAGGGCTGCTTTTCCAAAAAATAAGCCACGGTTTCATCCGGCCGGATGACCCATCTTCGTTGCCCTTCGATGTTCGTGTCTTTTGGGCACCGCCATTCACTTCTCCCGGCTCAGCCGAGATCAACTCCAAGCTGGGATTCCATCTGTACCTGATGCTGGCAGCTGGATTCTGGTTCATCATGGCTGCAGTGCGCAGGCAATCGTCTCGGCATTTGACTGGTTTCCTCTTTACGACTCTGGCATATCTCGTCGCCTGGTTGATGATCGAAAGGGTGGGAGTTGTCCTCTGGCCGCTGGCCGCAGTGGCTGTGGTGTTAGCTGCCGAACAGTTGTTGGTTGGTGGAGTTTGGCGCGGTCGAGGCAATCCGGTTTTGGTGGTGGGGATTTTGTTGATGCTGGCCCCAACCCTGAATTTGGGCGGAATCCTCAAACCTCAGGTCGACATGGCCAAGCAAGTCCATGCCGGCCAAAAAGTACGCCTGGGAATCAACGATGCCGATACTGCACCGTTCAAAATGGAGCTTTTTGATTGGTTTCGCCGGGAAACTGCCGGGCCTGGGAGTGGTTTTTCTTCTCAAACCACCGGTGGAGTTCTGGGTGAAATCGGCGTTTCGCCTCAGGTTCTCCTTTATGCCCGTCGTCCCATCATCTTGAACAGTCAATTTGAGAACACTCCAATTCGTGAGCGGTATCGGACTTATCTGGAGTTGCTGTTCGGGACGGATGAAAAGGGTCTGTCTGATTTTTTGAAGGAGACCGATGCGGCTTACCTCTTCATCAACCGGAATTGGGCCACCACCAGCGGGCCGGGGTCCATTGCCTGGCAAGCTGGCGTGGGGCAGGACCTGTCTCTGGAAATGATGATCACCCGGCTGCATTTCAGGCCGGATTCCTTTTCATTTCTGCAACCGGTTTTCGACAATGAATACTATCGGGTATTTCGGATGGGGGGTAACCACCCGGGTGGTTCCGCTCAACCTACCTGGCAGGGCAACCACGGGCCTTGGTGGGAGGAAGAGAATTTCACCTTCACTAATGGCGAACTGGCCGATCCACAGTTTGACCGTCAACAGATTTCTGATTCTGAAAAACAATGGCAGGATCTTCAGAGTCGTATGCAGACGATTTTGGCTCCCTTGAACCAACAGGCCAGTTCAGCCAATCCTCCCCTGATGGCCTTGCACCAACACAGGCTGCAACTCTATTTCAACAAATTCACAGGTAAGGGTGAGGTCGCCGCGGCTCAGTTGGATGATTTGCAAAAGCGTATTGTTGCAGGTTTGAATCGGCCTCATCCGGTGCAGGGAAATGCTGTTGGTCAGCTGTTGTCGCTCATTTGGGAGGGGGCGTCCGATCAGCCGGGAATGCAGCAGCTATTGGCCGAAGCGCCAGCTGGTCCTGTGAATTATGCCAGTGCAGGGCAATTGCTGGGTATGTTGGGTCAGTACGAAATGGCGGCTGACCAGATGCAGAAGGCGGCGTCATATTTTCCGTTGAAACCCATGCGGAGGGGAAGAGATGGGCAGGCGGTGGCTGTTGCTTCGCTAATGGCATCTCAATTGAGGCAGGAATGCGTGTGGTGGAATATTGGTGCGCAGCGGTATGAGTTGGCCAGTCGGTTGGCTGATGAATTTCTTCCTTTTGAAGTGCCGGGTTCTCGGCAAGCTACCTTTTACCGGGCGTTGATTGCAGTGGGGCAGACAGCACCTTGATTTCAATGGAAGTAGCTACTTATCACCGGGATAAGGTTTGTTAGAACGAAACTCCAGCAGAAATCAGGAATCCATTGTTCTTCATTTCAACGCCTTCGCTATCGTTGATGTTTTTCATTCCAAAATTATATCGGAGGTCAAAAATAACCTCGCCAAAACTGGTGGGCAAGGCAGCGCCTGCGCCCAGAATCAGACCAAAGTCAGTGCTCGCGATATACTCCATATCTTCTTCAATGTCTCGGGTTCCACCCAAGGTTGGAACATCATCAGCGGTAAATTTGCTGGTGAGATTAAAAGCGAAAGCTGGGCCCGCAAGCAAATGCACAGGACTTGTTCCGAGAGAAATTCTGGCTAACAGGGGGAACTCCAGATAATCAACCTGGTATGTTGTTGTGAAGTCACCAAGATCCTGCCCAATCTCATCTGTGACCCTTCCGTCGCTTGTAGCACCTTTCTGAACATAAAGTGCTTCGACTTGAATGGCCCAGATACCTGGAATGTCCAATACCAGAAAACCACCTCCGGAAAATCCTGTTCTGGAATTCAAATCAATTAAATCACTGTCAATATCCAGTTCAAAAATACTTACTCCAGCTTTGACTCCATACTTGATGGGATCTACTGTTTGAGCTGTGCCCAGGGAAGCAAAAACCAAAATCAGAATGGAAAAAGATAGGATAAATTTCTTCATGACTGACTCCATTGGTGAAAGGGTATGAATGCTCAACTAATAAAATGATATCAATAGGAGAAGTCCAGGGGCGAATCGACCAGCGTTCCAGGACGGACGGTTTTAATGTTAGCCAGCCCAGGGCTTTACTGGGGAATAATTTGCCTTTTGTAGCTTTATGGCTTGACACAATCTTGCTGTTTTGCTAGTTTTTTGGAGATAGCGATTCCAAAAAGGAAGCAAAAATGGCAAAACACTCTCGTTTTTTCCAAGACCCAGGCCAAAGTTTTTTCCTGTTTGGCCCCAGAGGAACAGGCAAATCCACTTGGCTGAAAGCAACATTTCCTTCTGCTTTATTTGTAGATCTCTTGGATCCCGAAATATTCCGAACTTACTCTGCAAGACCTGAACGACTAAAAGAGGCCGTCAAAGGTCAAAGTGGTGGGTCAACCATTGTCATTGACGAGGTTCAGAAACTGCCTGAGTTGCTCGATGTAGTGCACTTGCTCATGGAGGAGTCACCCGAGTACCGTTTTATTCTCACGGGCTCCAGTTCTCGAAAACTGAAAAAAAGCGGAGTTGATCTGCTGGCCGGCCGGGCCATCGTCAAAACCATGCATCCCTTTATGGCGACGGAATTAGCTGACAGCTTTTCACTTGGAGATTCTTTAAATACAGGCCTGGTTCCTCTTGTAGTTGATTCCAGCAACCCTCTGCAGACATTGCGCTCATATATTTCCATCTACATTCAGGAGGAAGTAAAACAGGAAGGTCTGGTTCGAAATATCGGGGATTTTAATCGATTCCTGGAAGCAATTTCTTTCTCCCACGGTTCGGCCTTGAACGTTTCAGAAGTTGGACGCGAGTGTCAGGTTAATCGAAAAACAGTTGAAGGATATGTATCCATTCTTGAGGACCTGCTTTTGTCATTTAAAGTTGATGTTTTTTCAAAGCGGGCCAAACGACATCTGGTTGCTCACCCCAAGTTCTATTTTTTCGATGCAGGTGTTTTTCGTGCTTTGCGCCCAGTCGGTCCCATTGATAGTCCCAATGAAATTGGTGGTGGTGCTCTGGAGGGGTTGATTGCCCAACATCTACGGGCCTGGGGCGCCTATCGTGATGAGAATTGCAAGTTGTACTTCTGGCGAACCAAATCCGGAACTGAAGTTGATTTTATTCTTTACGGTGAAAAAGTTTTCGAAGCCATCGAAGTAAAAAACTCAACCAGAGTTGACAGTAAAATGTTGAAGGGATTGCGCACATTCCGGGAAGATTATCCAGAGGCCCGGCTGCTTTTTCTTTACCGGGGAAAAGAACGCCTGGTTATAGATGGAATCCTCTGTTTACCAAGTGAGGAGTTTTTGGCACAACTCACACCTGAATCGGCCTCAATAATCCGTGCCTCTACCGATGATTCTTGTGGGCACGAATCTGAAAATGCTTGATGAGGTGCAACCATCTCCAAAGGAAATCACATGAACCATAACCGAATATTCCAGATCCTTCTGATCACCGTAATGACAATTGCCCTTGCCAATACATCCCAGGCTCAAACCCACCTGATCCTGGGCAGTGAAGAAGAAGAAAATGACGCCATGCTCCTTCGCCCCCGGCAAATTGAAGAAGGACCCGACGGCAATCTGTACGTTCTGGATGGGGGCGACTCATGCATCAAAGTGTATTCGCCCACCGGAGACTACTTGCGTAAACTCGCCGGCCCCGGTGAGGGCCCTGGTGAATTCCAGAGAACCGACGGCGCAACTTTCGGCTTCACCACCGACGGCAACTTGTTTTTCACGGAATATTTTGGCGGACACCGCTGGCTCACTCTAATGGAACTGAACGGCGATCTGATCCGCACCCTCGCGCCCCAGCTGCAGGTGAATTACGGTATCGATAGGGCAACATCGCTGGACAATGGCGGCTTCCTCGTCCAAATCACCTTCGATTCGGAAGCCTTCCCCAGCCACAATTATTACCTGTACAACATGCGTCAATCACTGGTCCAGATGGACAATCAGGGCGCAATCGTGGCGGAAATTGTGGAAACGGAACACCCCTCGGTGATTTCATTTACGCCAAATGGCGGCACCTCAAATCTGCCTTTTGCTCCGGTATTCGTTTGGATCGCTCACCAAGACAGTACCATTACCTGGAGTGACGGCTTGAATCCCCGCCTCAGCGTTCTCGATTTCACCGGGCAAACCGTGCGGGAAATCGACACCAAATTGCCTCCGCCCGAAAAGGTCACTGATGACGAATTGAAAAGCTGGTGCCGAAGTAGGAAAGAAGCCGTGGAATCATCGAACCCGACCTGGTGGCACCGGTTCGGCCGGGTGATCGAAGACTATGACAAATCCCTTTTCGACAAACCCATTTTGCAGCGTATTTCAGCCGCACCCGCAGACCATATTCTGGTGGAAGGGTACGGGAATCCCGAGACTGAACAAAAGACCTTTTGGTTGTTTGATCAAAAGGGTACCATGATCGCCACCATCACTGCCGGTGTTTGGTCCCTTCATATTTCCACGAATCATTTGTTATATTTTTCGGACAATGAAGACGGCAGCACTGCTGTTAACGTGGTGAAATGGGAAGGCAACGTTGGCGAATCTCTGTCTCTTGTGAAGATCGATGCAGCTGCTGATGATGAGTGATGATTTCAAACCTTCAACGAATGAGTTAAAAAAGTGAAATTGATATCTTGGAACGTTATGCGTTTTTCAACAGCGAGGGATTGAAGGAGTTGCTGGTTAAGGATGTTGGCAGGAATGGGGTATGGGGTTTGTTGGTTTTATGATGGTGGATTAGTTTTTTCCCAAGTGGGAGTTTGAATGCTGAAAAGTGCAAAAGTTTAGGGTGAAACCGCCATAGGTTGCACCCTTTTCAATTGGTCTCTTTTGGATATATTTTCGCAAAGAAACAAATGTCATCAGCGATATAGAGCCTTCACCCCACCCCAAGATGATGGTTGGGTTGAGGTAGTGCCGTATCCCTCAACTTGAAAGTTATCAATCCATCCATCACAACTGTCCAAAAAAGGCATCCAATACCCACTGTGATAAGTCTCATCAATCACAGACACCTGCCCAAATGGTGGCCAATTTACATCTTCCCAGAGCTTGATATACAACTCGGAGCCGGTCCTTCCAAGCTCGATATGCCGCACTCCCGTTGCAAAATCAAACCAAATTAAACCCATCAAATAAATGAATTCACTACTTTCAACTCTGCCTATAATGAGGAGGGTTCCATTCTCCCCAACACTGCAACCTAAATAATAACCATTATAAGTTCCATCTTCCAAATTATCACTTAAGGAAATATAACAACCAATGGCATAGTTGTCCGAAAAAGAAAAAAGATCAAAATCAAATGAGACAATGTAATCGCTCTGGTTCTCGCCCCCAGCATACAAAGGTCCTTCAGGGACCATATTTTGAAGACGCCCACCCACAACCTCCCATCCACCATCAGGCATTTCCCACGCATCATCCATCCCTCCTTCAAAATCATCAAAGAATAGAACTTCTTGGGCACAAATTGATGCAGGAACCAATAGAGAAAACAGGACGAGTAAAAGTAAGTGTTTCATGACAATCCCCCGATTGTTTGAAGCCCCACGCCAAACCAAAGCCACCTAACTCCGGGCAATGGTCAGAAAAACCATACTTGGGTGAGTAAGCTGTAGTGTATCAGAAATGAACCGGTGAATAAAGCGAAATTGGTTTTGTTGCTTCTGGAAATGCTTCCAAAATAGTGTAATATTTCCATCATTAAGCTATTATTTCAAACATCCAAAATTGAACCGGTTTGTTTTTACAATTCACAAAAAGGACGGTCTTCAAAGTGAAGCTGATATCTTGGAACGTCAACGGCCTCAGAGCCTGTCTAAAAAAAGGATTCGCAGATTTTGCCGCCGGTTGTGACGCCGATGTCATTTGTCTGCAGGAAGTGCGCGCCTTACCCGACCAGGTTGATATGGAAATCCCCGGCTACACCATGATCTGGAACCCCGCCCTCAAACGGGGCTACAGTGGGACGGCGTTTTTAACCCGTCGCACGCCCTTGGCTATATATCCCGGCATGGGACATGCCGAACACGATACCGAAGGCCGAGTGCTGACCGCCGAATTCGAGGATTATTTTCTGGTGACGGTTTACACACCCAATTCCCAGCGCGAACTGGCCCGGTTGGATTACCGGGAAAACGAATGGGACAAAACATTCCTGAAATTTGTGCGCAAACTGGAGAAGAAAAAGCCGGTGGTCTTCTGCGGCGATTTGAATGTTTCCCACAAGGAAATCGATCTGGCCAACCCCAAATCGAACCGACGCAACGCAGGTTTCACCGATGAAGAAAGAGCCGGCTTCGACCGCATGGTCAAAGCCGGCTTTATCGACACTTTCCGCGAGTTCGAAAAGGGACCTGGCCACTACACCTGGTGGAGCAACCGGCCGGGAGTTCGCGAGCGGAACGTGGGCTGGCGTCTGGACTACTTCCTGATCTCGTCAGTCCTGAGGCCGCGGCTCATCAGGGCTTCCATCCTCGCTGATATCCTCGGGTCCGACCACTGTCCCATCGTCGTGGAACTCGATTAAATTGTCACTTGGCTCGTTGCCAGTGCTCTGACCTGATTCGCCCCCTTGTTCCCGATAAGGGCCATCCTGGGGCACATCGAGCAAGCGATAGTCGTCGCCAAATTGTCCCAGAAAATCCAGGGTGAAATACCTCTGTGTCACCGAATATGGCAGCGTAACCACACTGCCGATGTACGGGATCACCATCAACAACAACCCCAGGCAACAGGTCATCACTCCGCCAATGAACAAGGCAATTCCGCCAAGCATACTGAACAGAAGATAAAACAACCCACTCAATACGAAGCTGCCGGGATATTGCCGAAACAGCACCAGGAAACGTGACCAGGCCTGCATGGTGCTGCAACGATTCTTGTGCATGATCGGGACAACAAAAGCGGTCAAAAAATACTCCACATACATGATGGCCACAAAATACATGAAAGCGATGGTCCCGCCGAGAATGATCAACGGGACAGTGATGACCCAGCTCACATTGCCGACGGTCAATGGACCAAAAACGGCAAAGCCGAGCAGGACAAAAAAGCCCAGGATGGTCAGGGTCACCAAGGCGTACACAATTTGCCAAAGGAAAAGGGAGTCGGCCTGAGTGGAAAATTCACTCCAGGGTTGGCTGATCTTGGTTCGGTTGTGAACCAGGTTGTCCAGGAACATGAACTTCCCCCGGCAACTCAACCACAAAAACAGCAATAGAAAAAAGAGCGCCCCTATGAGGATGAGCATGACCAGGCCCATGCCCAATCCAACCCATAGACCGCTGGCGGAATCCATCATGCCGCCGAATGAATCGCCAATTCCGGAGAACAAATCGTGGAAATCCTCGCCCTCAAAGTCATTTCCAAAGCTGTTTTGAAGACTGCTGCTACCGCCACCTGCGCCCTCGCTTAGGGATATCAAAAAAGCGGTGAAACCCAAAACAAACCAGGCTCCAATGTCGAAGGGCCTGAAAAGCAGGATTTTCATGCGCAACCAGGCGCGGGACAGTGGTTCGGTATATCTGATGGTCATCTTACATCCTGTCGCTGTTCCTCAACGCGGGGGGACGTTGGGATTGTGACTATACTACCCTTGACGAGAAAATTTATTCAGGCAGCACCCTATCAAAACAAGCCGGTGCCGCAGCCAGTGAATTCTTCGTCGTTCAAAGTGATCCTGACCGAGACGGCAAAGGGCTCACCACTCATGATGTCGGTGCACAGCCCTTCAATGATCTCAACCTTCAGCGTATTTTCTCCTTGGCCAAAAACATAGGTGCCCAGGGGTGATTTGGAGTCCAGTTGTCCTGGCTTCAGTCCCGGAAATTCCTGTTTGGTTTGTCCCAGGTCGGTCAACAAAACCACTCGCTCCCGGCCCATGACCAAATTCCAGGCTGGTTCGTTGCCCACGGCCCAAAAGTCGGTTCCGCCAAGCCAGGCTTGGGCCAAAATCGAATTCAAACCCGAAACCTTGCAGGGGCCCACTCTTTTGCCATCCACTTCCATGATGAGTTCTTCGCCTTTGAGCCAAACCATGAGGCGATCATCAGCATATTTGCTTCCTGAGGCCGAGGGAACCAAGGCCAGGGCCCGCACCTCGTCATGAGTGAAGATGGTCGCTCCCTGTCCAGGACCGTCAAAATGAACCAGATATCGATTGCCTCTGATTCCATCAAAAGAGAACACATGAAAAACTTCACGTTTGGCTGGCTCCAGCCAAGTGGAGGCCGGAATGTTTTCCTGTGGCTCTTCTTGCCGCTCACCACAGCCGACAACACAAAAAACAATGGGCAGAATCAACAGGGAAATCAGTTTTCGGTAATCCACGCCGACTCCTTGGTTGAGTAGATGACCACCTCATCTTGCCACGTCTCAGGTCTTGTGTAAATGCCCATGGTTCAGCTGGGCCCAACCTTTGCTGAATTTCTATTCAGGAAACCAAATCACTGAATTTCATTGAGTTACGCAATATTAAGCAGGCAAGATCATGCAGAATGCAAGATCCGTAAAACAAAATAGATGGTTGTTGAGTCTTCTCACCTGTTTCCTGACCCTGGCAATTTCATTTTCTTTTGCCATGGCTCAGCAATCGACATCCACCACTGATACTCTGGACTATACCGTCAAAAAAGGTGATTCCCTCATCAAGATTTGTGGTCTCTATCGTGATCAAACCAACCACTACGCCCTCTCGGATCTGCTGACTGATATTCGCAAAACCAACCATCTGCAAACCAACCTCTTGCGCATTGGCCAAAAGCTGAGAATTCCCGTTCTGCCGGTGTTGGACTGCTCTACTGTTCAAAACAAAGTGACTGATGGGGCCGAACTGCGGGGAATCTATTTGACGGGGCCAGCCTGTGGTGTGGCTTCAGTGTTGCGCCGGGTTGATGGATTTATCGATGCGGGCGGCAATGCCGTGGTTTTTGACGCCAAGGATATCGATGGTGGAGTTTCTTTTGCCAGCACTCACGAACTTGCCGATTGGGGCAAAGGCCGGAATTATCCGGTTATTTCATCATTGAGCGATATGATGAAACGATTTGATCGTCGGGATCTTTATGTGGTGGCCCGCATCGCCTTGTTCCTGGATGGCGAGCTGGGAAAGCAACGGCCGGATCTTACCCTGCAGGATGCCTCAGGAAATCCCTGGCATGAGCGTGGCTGCTATTGGATGGATCCCGGCAACCCGGAGGTGCGGCAGTACAACCTGACCCTGGCAGCAGAGCTGGCCAGGGCCGGGGTGGATGAAATCCAGTTCGACTATGTGCGTTTCCCCACCAACGGCTGGCAGGAGGATTGGTCCGACAGTTCCCTGGTGGATATCGATGAAATTGCCCAGCGCCGCCGCTCGGTCATTGCCTCGTTCCTGTCCGACGCCCGCGATTCTTTATCAACTTATGGAGTGCGCATCTCTGCTGACCTTTACGGAATCATGGCCTGGGGTCGGGTTGAAGACCTGGCCCTGACCGGCCAGCATGTGCCTACTTTTGCCAAATATGTCGATATCATTTGCCCCATGATTTACCCGTCCCACTTTGGACCGGGGCTCGAGGGTCGCAAACGCCCGGGGGACGATCCCGAATATTTCATCGGCGAAGGCACCCGGCGTTTTGTGGAAATGGCAGCTGGACAGGCCCAAATTCGGCCCTGGTTGCAGGCTTTTCCTTATCGGGTAAGTCATTACAATGGTGAGTATGTCGGCACCCAAATCACGGCAGCCCGGGCTGCTGGTGGCGATGGTTGGTGCTTGTGGAATCCTGCTTGTCGCTACAGTGTGGCCCTGGGAATCCTGCCGGAGCTATGTCCCACCCAACCGCTGGATCCAGTATTGCCTTCCAGCCCGGTTTTGGTGGCTGAAAAAACGGAGCCACTCTCTGCGAATACTCCCCAGGTGTCCCTCAAACCGGCTGTTCTGATGGGATCCATGGTTTCAACGGACAATATTTTGGACCAAAAGCAGAATCCAGTCAAAACACAGTAATTTCCCATGGCATCAGCTCGCAGTGGCGATTAGATTTGGAGGAAGATACCATCCGGGTTTTTCGCCAAAGGACTGTGCCATGCCTTTTAGCAAAATTGCCAATTCCATCGGAGCTTCCGCCACTTTAAAACTCAACGCCGAGGCAGGACGCATGCGCGCCGCCGGGCAGCCTGTCATTCATCTGGGTGGGGGAGAGCCCAAAAGCAAGGCTCCACAATCAGCCATCGAGGCTGGCATTGAGATGCTGAACAGTGGTGAAATTCGCTACACTCCCGCGTCCGGCACACCGGCCATGAAGGACGCAATCATCAACTACACAGCCAAACACTCCGGCCGTCAGGTGGAGCGGGCCAACGTCATTGCCTCGGCTGGAGCCAAACAGGCCATCATGGTGGCCTTGATGGCCTTGGTTGACCCCGGTGATGAAGTGGTTTTTCCGGTGCCCTATTGGGTGAGTTATCCGGAGATGGTGCGCCTGGCCGGGGGCAATCCTGTGGCTGTGTATCCTGCCGATGGATCGTTCCAGCCCACGGTGAAGGAGATGATCGACGCCATCGGACCAAACACCAAAGCAGTGTTGCTCAACAGCCCCAACAATCCCAGCGGACGGGTTTTCGACCGCGACTTTCTGGTGGGACTCATCGAGCATTGCCAGCAGCAGGGTGTGTTCATCCTGATGGATGACATCTATCACCGTCTCGTTTTCGACGGCCGCACTCCAGTCCTCTGTTACGATTGCACGGATTTGTCCGTGGACGACGCTTGCCTGGTGGTGCTCAACGGAGTATCCAAAGTGTACGCCATGACCGGCTTCCGCATTGGTTGGGCGGTGGGTCCCAGGGACTTGATCAAAGTCATGAGTAACATCCAGTCTCATCAATCTGGCAACCCCTGCAGCCTGTCCCAGCACGCAGCAGTCGCGGCCATTGAAGGCCCCCAGGATTCGGTGAGCAACCTGGGCCAGGAATTGGAAAAAAATCGCGATGTGCTGGTGGGTCTGTTGCGGGAAATCCCTGGCCTGGAAGTGAACATCCCCGAAGGAACCTTCTATTGCTTCTGCAATTTCAGCTCTTTTGACGAAGATTCCACCCGGCTGGCAGCCTTTCTTCTGGAAAAAGTGCAGGTCGTCACCGTGCCTGGTATTGAATTCGGGATGGAAGGATATTTGCGCCTGAGCTATTGCGGCGATCTGGACGATGTGCGTGAGGGCATTCGTCGCATCAAGTGGATTCTTGATGATGGGGGTTCTGATGAACTGACGGTGGGCGACACTGTATTCACCCGCTGAGGGGCTCCAATGGAATCGTCAAAAGTTAGCCGTTTGCAGGGAGAAGTCAGTCGGAAGGCAGATAAGATTGCCCAGCGATTGGGCTCGCTTTTGGTTTGTCGCCAAGGGTGCCACGAATGTTGTGTGGATGATCTGGCAGTCTTCCCGGTGGAGGCGGAAATCATCCGCCGCCACTGCGGACCTTTGCTGACTTTTGACCAACCCCATCCCAAGGGGAAATGTGCTTTTCTGGATGCCGATGGAGCCTGCAGGATTTATCCCTGGCGACCCTATGTGTGCCGAACCCAGGGCTTGCCGTTGCGTTGGTTTGAACCTGACGCTGACGGTGGGGAAATTGAACTGCGTGATATCTGTCCTTTGAATCTCGACGAATTGGCCAAACAGAACACCAATCTGGCCAACATTTCATCTGACAATTGCTGGACTCTTGGCGAGGTGGAAAGCACTTTGGCCGG
>JAUUYW010000210.1 GCA_030590265.1 Candidatus Krumholzibacteriia bacterium | reverse complement strand
CGTGGGCCAGTGTGATGTGAGGTGTGAGGACATGGCGCAATTGCTGCCATGGAGGCAACGCAGGCAGGGTTTTCATCTCCGGCACACGCCTCTCCGGCTGCACCCCTTCGATACGGATGCTTGGGTCGGTGCCTGCCTGGACAAATCCGGGTCCGTCCTGGGTCAAATCCGCATCCGGCAACCGGCACCAGTCCAGAGCATCGGTGGGACAGGCAGTCACACAGGCAGGCTGGTCACTGCTCAGTACTTTCTCGTGGCACATGGTGCATTTGGTCATCACACCACGGGTTTCATCCATGCGGGGCGCCCCGTAAGGACACACCCAGGCGCAATAACCACAACCGAGACATGCGTCTGTGTTGATGAGCACCGCCCCGGTAATTTCGTCGCGGTTGTAAGCAAGGGCAGGACACTGCTCCATGCACGGAGCATCATGGCAGTGGTTGCAGGCCATGGACAAATGGATCAATTCCACGCCTGGAACGTGCAACTCGTTGAAAGTGCGCACCTCACGCCAACGGCGATCCGGTGGCAATTGATTGGCAATCTGGCAGGCCATTTCACAGGCGTGGCAACCAGTGCACTTGTTCACATCAACCACAAAAGCATGCCGGGTTTTCATGCGCGGGTTACCTCCACCAGGTTGTCGTGGAAGGCCGCGCCATGAGCCATGTCGGTTTCGCATCCCAACGACAGCTTGTTCACCAGGCCGCCCTGCTCACCCCACCAGCCGTTGGTCACCGCCACACAGCCTTGTCGGATGCCTGAGTCGATGCGGGCAACTACGGTGATTTCACCACGTGCATTGTGGATGCGCACCGTGTCACCGAACTCAATTCCGCGTTGAGCGGCATCATCTGGATGGATCTGCAACACCGGCTCGGGGTCGTGCACCTTGATCAGCTCCAGGTTTCCAAACTGGGAATGGATACGGTTTTTGGTGTTGGGAGTCATCATTTGCAATGGTGTGGCAGGGTCATGGTCAGGATCAGCCGCCGATTCATGGGGCAGGATCGGCCGGGGCAGAGGGTCGGTATCCCAACGCGTAGCCGCTTCTTTACTCAACAATTCGATGCGCCCGGATGGGGTCGGGAAAACGCCATCGGCAAAAACGACGTCTTCAGCTCCTGGAGCACTCACCGGACCAGCGGAGAAATCGGCCAACTTCAAATTCAAGGGTGCCAATCGGTTTTCAAGCCATGCGCGGACTGCCGAATCGTCAGACTCAGGAATTGCCGCCTCCAATTCCTCATCCAAGAAGCCAAGCCGGTCGGCCAATTCACGAAAAACCTCGGTCTCTGGTTTCACCTCACCTGCCGGCTGCAAAATCTGGGGTTTCAGCTGCAGGTAGTGGTGCCAATAGGCGCCGATCACATCGGTTTGTTCGAACATGTTTTTGGCTGGCAGGATAATATCCGCCTCGCGCGCCGTGTCGGTCATGAACTGTTCGACCACTACCCGAAAATCCAGGGCCCGAAAAGCTTCTCGCACACGGTGGGTTTCCGGATTCTGGGCCAGAGGATTGCCGCGTTCGACCCAGGCGAATTTCAAAGGTGGGTCTTGCATGGCCAGCATGTCCCGTCCCAGACGGGCCGTCGAAACCCCGACACGCACTACACCGTCTGGATGCTCCGGCGGCAAGGCGCACAATGGGTCGCAGACATCATTAAAAATTTGGGTTTGGAGGTTGGCGTAAACCCATCCCGCACCAGGTTTGCCAAGATTTCCGGTGATGGCGCACAAGGCGATGATCGCGCGCATGGTCTGGCCGCTGTTGGTATAGCGCTGCATGCCAAAACCGGCACAGATGGTCGCGGGTTTGGTGGTGCCCAACAAGTCAGCCAGATGTTCTATGGCCGACACCGGCACGTCGCATACGGCTGCCAGTTCTGCCACGGATTTCTCACTTGTCATGGTGGCAAACTCTGCGTAACCGTGCACATTCTGGTCGATGAAACCAGTGTCCACCTGTCCACGTTCGATGAGCAATTGCGCCACAGCCACCGCCAGGTATCCGTCTGTACCGGGCCGAGGCTGAATCAACAACTCAGCCCGTTCGCTGGTTTGGGTTCGGCGAGGATCAATGACCACCAGACGGGCCCCATTGCTTTGGGCCTGCTCCACAAAACGCATCTGGTGGATGTTGGTCTCGGCCGCGTTCTTGCCCCAGAAAATGATCAATTTAGCTTTGGCCAGATCCCAAGGGGCGTTGTGCTTGTTTTCGCCCAGGGTCAGGCGCCCGGCTTCGAGGCCGGCAGGCCAGCACAGATCGCCGTAGGTGGTTGTGCAACCTCCAAATCGTCGCCAGAAAGCGAGGCTGCATTCATTCAACAAGCCCTTTGTGCCGCTGGCAGCGTAGTGCATCACTGCCTGGGGGCCAAATTCATCCCGCACACCTTGCAAACGGTGGCTGATTTCATTCAATGCCTCATCCCAGGTGATGCGGTTGAAACTGCCATCGGACTGCCTTCGCAAGGGATGCAGAATGCGATCGGGGCTGTGGGCCCTTTCTGCGTAGCTGAGGCCTTTGAGACAAGGTCCTTCGGAAGTTGCCTGGTTGGCGGATGCGGGTTCAAGGGCTACCAGTTTTCCATCCTCGACTGTTACCTTCATGGCGCAGGTGCTGTAGCAGTTGCGGGGACAGGCTGTGAAAAATTCGGGCACTATGAACCTCCGGTTATACAGTTATAATATCATGGAGTTCCTAGCATGACGAGTCAAGACAAGGGTGGTTCCGCTTAAGGAAGAACGGGCAATTTTCAAGGTTCAACGAAACATGGATTTGAAGCTGCGGAGGTTTCTTTTTTCTACCGGTGTAATATTTCCACAGTCTATGGTTTAGCGGGCCACAGAAGACTCAACATTCTCCGGGGCACAACATTTATGCTATAATCCATGCATGGGAAAGTTGCCTTGAATTTGGAAGGGGATTTGTCATGACGTATTTCCAAAAAACAGTTTCAAATGGATTGCTCGCTCTCTGCCTGGTAATCATCCTGGGGAACGGTGCCTTTGCCCAGTGGGTGAACAACCCGACCAACAACCATTGGTACCGGCTCACCGAAGAAATGTACTTCGGTGTTCATGACGAAAGTACCAATGATCTTTCCCCGGATTGGTTCGATGCGGAAGCCGAAGCCCAGTCCTACAATCCAGAGGCTCATCTGGTCACAATCAATGACCAGGCTGAAAATGACTGGCTGGTGGCCACATTCGGTTCAGAAACCAGCTTCTGGATTGGGTTCACCGATCACTCAGCTTATTCCACCGAAGGGGTTTGGGTCTGGGTGAGTGGGGAACCTGTGAGTTTTGTGAACTGGGACGTTATCCAGCCGGACAATTATCTGCAGGGGGAAGACTCCGCACATCTTATCCACTTTGGTTCGCCCCACTGGAATGATCTGGGAAATGACAACACTCATGGGGCCGGATTGGATTCACCATATTATGGTATTGTTGAACTTCCAGGGCAGTTGGTTCCCAATGAGATGATTAGTTTGGACGGGGTTAAGGCGGTTTTTCGATAGTCCTGCCGATGGAAATTGTGGGCAAATCCGCCCGCCTGGATGTTTAAAGGGAGCTATTCAAAAATGCCTCGAAGGGAACAGTGAAGTCAAAGAACCCCTCCTCCTCCAAACCAGAAGTTAATTCTCCTTGGTAAACCAGAACGGTGCGAACGGACCGGCCTGCCCCAGCTGGAATCCTCCGGATTTTTTCCTGGACCTCGGTAACAACTTCCATACCAATTTTGGTCCGGCGTTTGATCTCGACAATGTAGAGGGAGTGCTTGGTTACAATCAAAATATCAACTTGGCAGCCTTTTCGACGGACTGTCGTTTTTTGGTAGTATGGCGAAGCGGAAAGAATTGGTGTCTTGCCAATGCCTATCATTTTTGTGAGCGTATCAATATTGCTGAGTATGATATTTTCAAATTGCAGCCCGAGTATGGTGTCCCAGCCAGGCAATTGAGCCGGGACGAGATCCCGCATAAGATTTTTTTCAATCCTGTCCCGATTTGGCTCCACGTATTTCAGAAAAAACCGGGAATAGTTATCTTTGAGTCTGTATTTTTCCATGCGGGTAACGCGACTCGTTTTTGGATCGAAGGTCCTGTCCCTGGCAATGAAACCTGCCAGCAGAAGATCCTTCAAGTAGGATGTCATGTGGCCACTATTTTTTTTGCCGAGTGCAAGACAAATTTCAGAAAAAGAACGACTACCAGAAGTAAGATTATTCAGGATCGCCCTGTAAATAATTGAACGCTTGCCGAAAATGTCGCTAAAAATCTGATCAAACTCACGAAACAGAATCCCCTCCGGGCGAAAACAAAGACGCTGGAGATTATTATCCGCACTTTGGGTCGGATCAATTTCCTCAAGATATTTTGGCACACCGCCAGTCACCGAAAGCAGCGTCAACTTCTCGGCAGCATCAATCCGTTTGTGGTTCTTCCCCCAAAATAGTTGGCAACTTGGGATGGGAAGTTCCTCCAGGACCATATCCCAGGAAGTCCTGCCAACAAAACCGGTATTTTGCAAAATGTTTTCCTCAATCCAGGCCGAAATAGAACCGCACACGACCAGAATGAGTTTGGAGTTGCGTTCATTCATCCCATCCCAGGCTATCTTGAGGTGTCCCGGGAAATCCGGATCGTAACCACCGAGCCAGGATATCTCATCCAATAGAATAACGGTCCACTCGTCGGTTAGCGTGGAGGCGAGTAGTTGGAAAGCTTGTGTCCATCCATCAAGGGTCACACGTGGTATGGCAGTCTGCCGGGCCAATTGATCACTGAAGGCCGCGAGTTGATCGGTGTTTTTCAGGCCCGGTCGTGGTGCTAAACCCTCAAATTCCAGATATCGGGGAACGGTTCGCCCGAATTCACGAATCAAGGTGCTTTTTCCAATGCGCCGCCTCCCTCGGCAAGTGACCAATGATGGGTTCCGTTTGCGCATCAAGTTCTTCAGGTCTCGAAGTTGTTGTTCTCTACCAACGAACATGGCGCACTCCCGAGGAAAAAATGAATACCTACAAAAGTCAAATAGCCGACATTTTGGACTTGAATACTGCAGTATGTCATATTCGAGCCCAGAAAACAACTACAAAACAGGGCTCCAGAGCGGCGCAATGTCATTTTCAAGCCCAAATTACCAATATTTTAAAGGGCTTGAAATAAACGGGAAGACATTTGTATGTGCATTTCATTGGGCCCGTGTAATATGAACTGCCACAAAACTTCATTTCTTCCTATAAACCGATTCAACAAAGCGCCAACCCAACCTCTGCCCAGCCCTCAACGGCTGAACCACTTCCCCTGCAAAATCATATTGCGCTGGCACCTCCCATTCCATTTTCTCCAAAGTCACCGTTCCGCTGTTGCGTGACAACCCATAAAAATCAGCCCCAAAACCCGAAGCAAACCCCTCCAACTTCTCCAAAGCCCCCACCTGTTCAAATGCCATGGCGTAAAGCTCCAAAGCCGCATGGGCCGTATAAATACCAGCACAACCACAACCATTTTCCTTACTGAATGCCGAATGCGGAGCGCTGTCCGTGCCCAAAAAGAACTTCCCACTACCACTGGTGGCCGCCTCCAACAAACGCTCCCGGTGAACTTCCCGTTTGAGGATCGGCAAACAATACATATGCGGATTGATACCACCCGTGAAGATGGCATTGCGATTGTACAACAAATGATGAGCAGTGATGGTGGCCGCAACATTTGCGGGCGCCTGCTCCACAAAATCCACTCCATCAGCTGTAGTCAAATGCTCCAAAACAACTTTCAAACCAGGATGCCGATGCAGCAAGGGCAAGAGATGCCGCTGAATAAAAACCGCCTCCCGATCGAAAATATCAACATCCGAATCGGTGACTTCACCGTGGACGAGCAAAGGCATCCCCACAGCCGTCATAGCCTGCAAAACCGGATCGAGAGCAACCAAATCCGTCACCCCAAAATCCGAATTAGTGGTGGCCCCTGCCGGATAAAGTTTGCAGGCGTAAATATGCCCACTGTCCTTGGCGCGGTTGATCTCTTCGGCCGAAGTATTATCCGTTAAGTAAAGAGTCATCAACGGGTCAAACCCTGAGCCATCAGGCACTGCTGCCAGAATACGCTCCCGGTAGGCCAAGGCCTGAGCCGTGCTGGTCACCGGCGGCTTGAGATTGGGCATGATGATGGCGCGGCCGAACTGCCTGG
>JAUUYW010000563.1 GCA_030590265.1 Candidatus Krumholzibacteriia bacterium | reverse complement strand
TACAATTCAAAAAAGCCGGCAAACTATCGTCGGATTTTAGTTTAGTCATGCCCGAAAACTGGGCAGAGAGGGATATCAATATGTTAACATCAATTGGCGCACCAGCCTTGGCGATTTTGGTCTTCGCCGTCATTCTACTGTATTTGATGGTCAAAACCGTCCCGCAGGGCGAGGAATGGACCGTTGAACGCTTTGGCCGCTACACGCGCACGCTGAAGCCAGGTTTGAACTTTCTGATCCCGCTGATGGACAAGGTCGGTGCCAAGATAAACATGATGGAAACCGTTCTGGATATTCACAGCCAAGAAGTGATTACCAAGGACAACGCCATGGTTCTAGCTGACGCGATTGCCTTTTATCAGGTTATCGACGCCGCTCAGGCTGCTTACGAGGTTCGTGATCTGGAACGCCTGCCAATTCCCGGGCGGTGCTTTCGCTTTTGGTCAACAGAAGTTCAAGAGCCGACATCACCCGGCCAATGCGCCCACAGGCGTTGATGCGTGGGGCCAGCTGGTAGGCAAAATCGCTGGTGGTCACGGGAAAACCACGGTCCAGTCCGGCCACGGCCAGCAAAGCCGCCAAACCAACCCGAATTCGTGAGCGATCGTTGAAACGCTCCAAACCTTTTTTCACCAGAATGCGGTTTTCGCCCACAATGGCCATTTGGTCGGCCACCAGCCCCAGGGCCACCAGATCCAGAACAGTCTCCAAAAAGTTTTCGGGCAAACAGGTCGGATCATTTTGCTGCAGGGCCTGGGCAAATTTGAAGGCAACCGCCACACCACACAACTCATCGTTGGGATAAGTGGCACCTTCGCGCCGGGGATTGACCAAGGCTACGGCGTTGGGACGATCTTCAAAAATATGATGATCCAGAACGATGACATCCATCCCCAGACTGCCGGCAATATCGATCTCTCTCCCTGCAGCGGCACCAGTGTCCACGGTGACCAGCAAAGTGACGCCCCTGGACGCCCATTCTTTCACCATGCGCTCTGCCACACCATAGCCATCATTGGCTCGGTCGGGAATGAACCCCGGCTCCAGCTGCACTCGTGACCCACCAACCCGTGCAGCTTCAAGGGTTTCACACAGCAGGGCACAACCGGTGATTCCATCCACATCGAAATCCCCGTGGACCGCCACTTTTTCACCCGCTGCAATGGCCTTCATCATGCGTTCTACAGCTCTGTCCATTTCCAGGAGCAGAAAAGGGTCGTGGAGTTGGTCCAGGGAGGGATAGAAAAAATTCTCAATGTCGGAGGTGTTGGTGAAACCCCGACCGGCCAGAATTCGGATCAAATGATCAGAAGGGGAAAAATCGAGAGGAACTTTGCGACGGGTCAGGTCGAGCAACTCGCCATCAACCTCAAAATGAGGGTGCCATGGACGACCGCTGAGGATGCCGACTTCATCCGGTGTGTTGAATCCCATCTCCAATTGCACTCACGTCCTCCACAACAAGCCCCAAAGGGCATCGTTCAGGGAACCGAAGGCCAGGCGGCCAACAGCAGAAATTTGACGTGAGAAGCCGGTCGTAAGCCGAGTTTTGTTACCACGGTGCAAAACACCGCAGCGACAGTCATGTATCTGGGAACGCCGTTGCCGACGCCCTCAAGCGACCTACCCGGAAGTTTTAGCGAGGCGGACCACCTCATCCTTCTCTATTTGGTCTTGCTCCAGGTGGGGTTTACCC
>JAUUYW010000527.1 GCA_030590265.1 Candidatus Krumholzibacteriia bacterium | reverse complement strand
TCTCCCGATGCTTTTAGCCACCCCTCCAGTGACTGGGGCAACAACGATGGTTTCAAAAGGGTTATTTGTGATCCAGAGCAGGTCTTACATTTTAATTACGGAAAAATGAAAAAAACCGGACGCCTAAAATGACGTCCGGTTGATTTATTTTTTGGCCTTTAAAACCAGTGCAGGCAGAAGGTTATTTGTACAAGGACTTGATACCATCCCAGGTGATAGAAGTTTCGCCAACGGAGGCTGGAGCAAAAATAATGTCTCCGAAGATAATGACTTTTCCGCCACCACTTCTCTTGCGATCATTCAAATCTTCCCAACCATTGCCACGATTGATGAATTCGGTGCAGGGTTGGGGGTCATCGTCCACCACAAGTTGGGCCAGGGCGTTGCCGGTGTAATGCAGGGCCAAGAAATAATGGTCGGCCAAAAAGAAAGCCGGGGCATCGGGTGTGGGGACCTGGATCGTGATGATGCCACCATCAATGATTTCGAAAGTTTGAATGGGGCCGTCATGCAAGGATGGGCCCGGGACCCAGCAATCACTGCTGGTATCAAATACAGCGGAAAGAAGAGATGGTTGCACCATCAGCAGGGCAGGCACCTGGTCGGCATTGAAGTGCAAAAGTTGGGTAACGCTTTCTAGAATGAAACCCTCGTCATTGCTTTCGCACTGTTCTGCAGGGAAAATATGGTAGGCGTAAGATTCGTCGCCCATGAAGATATCAGGCACGGGTGGGCAAACCGGCGGATTCAGGTTCCCAACCTGGCAGTCGCTGAGAGGGATGAACTCAAAATCGTATCCGCAATCATCATCACTGCCGGCAAAGGCCAGCGGGACGGAAATAATCAACGCAATCAACGAACTCATTTGCAGGATGGTTTTGATTTTGGAATGGGCACGCATTGGTTTTCCTTCCGGAATGGGCGATGAAGCGTGTTGGAAAAGGCCGATGATTGAACAAGAATCATAACACATACTAAAAAAGTCCGCAATAGAATCAGGCCACAGTGGCCTCAGTATTTCAAAATTTTTGAATATTTCAATCCTGAATCAATTCTTGAATATCAGCTATCAGGGCAGCTGCCTGAAGACCATAAACCGGACTGTTCTCCAGCTGGTTCAAGATGGTTAAAGCCTTTTGAGGCTGTTCATTGAGCAAATGAGTCTGGGCCAGGAACCACAAGGATTTTTGCCGGACAGGCATCAAATTGCTCTCGGATGCCTCCTGCAGTGTGTTGAGCGACTCAACGGTGCGATCACTGAGCATTTGGGAGACACCGAGATAGAGCCGGGCGTTATCCAGAACCGCATATTGCTCATCAGAAGAGTTCGACTGGTTGATCTGCAAATCGGCAGCCAACAGGTTGACGGCCTGGGCAAGATCGTCGGCAGCAGAATTGTACTCACCACTTCGATAGTATTGCATGCCACTGTCCCAGAGGGGAAACCACTGATTCTGGTGGCCGGCACGAACCTGAATGGGGGAAAAAGCTGGAGCTTCGGTCATGGCCAGACTGCGGAATTTGGTTTCGGTGGTTTGGGGGATGATAATCAGCATGGCCAGATCGGCGGCCACAGCAACGGGAACCAAAACGCGGGCGGGACCAGAAAATAGAACCCGATTCAAGCGGGATAACCAGGATTCGGGTTTATCCAGTTCCAGATAACGCGCGGTCTCGTCTGCATATCCACCAGGATGAGTTTTCAACTCGGTCATGGCCGGCGCCATGGCGAACATCTCTTCCAGGCAATCGGAACAATCGGTCAGATGGTTCTCAAAACCCACGCGTTCATCTGTGTCCAGCAAATCCAGCTCGTAGGCTGCCAGCAGGTCACAAAAATCGACGCTGTTGTTGTTGCGGTTCTCAGGCATGGTTGGTTCCTTTTTCCATTCGGGCCAGGATATCCCTGAGCTGGGCGCGGCAACGGTGCAAGGCTGTGTAGAATTTTCCCCGGTTCATGTCCGGGTTGTCCTGCTGAACCCTCTTTAAAGTTCGGGTTGAAACCTCATTGGGGCTTCCTCCGTACTCCAGGCTGGTCAGCAGGTGATGAAAAATTGCACCGCAGCGGGGGAAACGTTCAGCCAGACTGG
>JAUUYW010000535.1 GCA_030590265.1 Candidatus Krumholzibacteriia bacterium | reverse complement strand
CCCGGTGGACCTGCCGCTGGTTCGACCTCACACAATCAGGCAATTGTTGGCGGCTTTTGAAAAGGATATCAGCAATGCCCTGCGGCCTTGGCACGAAGGCATTCCTGGCCATCCAGTTCTTTTTCCGGGTCCTACTCTTGCTCGGGTTTTGGCCGCCGATTGTGCAAGCCTGACCATGGCCGCAGCTTGGGAGATAGCCGTGTCCCAAGCCGTTGCCCGGCCAGTTCTAAAAATTGAAACAGATGACCAGGGTATTGTCGCCGATTTTGACCACCCAGAACAATTATCCAGTTTCCGTCAAACGAAAGACCAGGACCATGACTAATCCCAGGCAACCCATATCAGACCGTGAAATCTACGAGACCCTGGCCCGAATGACCGCTTCCGGCCATGATGGCATTTTGGTTACCGTGGTTCAAACCCGGCTGTCGACTCCCCGCCATGAAGGCAGCAAGATGGTGGTTCATGCCGATGGCACAGTTACCGGCAGTGTGGGAGGTGGTCGCAGCGAAGCCCGAGTGATCGAAGAGGCTGGTTTTGTGTTCAAAGACCGCCGTTGTCGGTTGTTGGACCTGGACTTGACCAAAGGATTGGGTGTTTGCGGTGGAAATATGCAGGTGTTTCTGGAACCGGTTCTGCGCTCGGCGCCCTTTATCATTATTGGAGCGGGCCATGTGGGACGGGCCATGGTTGAGGTCGGCTTTTCCCTTCCTTTTCATTTTATTCTGGTGGATGACCGCCCGGAGTTTCTGGAATCCTGGCAAGACAGACCTGGAGTTCAGACCATCCTGGCGGGACCGGAAGAGCTGGCCCAAAAGATCGAAATCACCGAGCGATCAGCCCTTCTTTTGGCCAGTCGAAATCATCAGTTGGATACTGCCTATCTCGAAGCAACCTTGCGGGTCGAAATGGCAGGTTCCTGCAAATTACCCTATCTGGGCGTGCTGGGCAGTCGTTCCAAAGCCATGCGTATTAGAGGCCTCATCGACAAACTGGGATCTGATTTCACCACCCGCATGAAGGATGTTCGCATGCCGGTGGGTTTGGACATCGCCGCCGAAACTCCCCAGGAAATTGCCCTCAGCATTCTGGCCGAAGCCCAGGCGGCTTTGCGAGGAGTAGAACCTTTGCGCAACGACAAAAATGAACCGGTGGGCATTCCCCTGCATTCCATGCGGAAACCAAAAACCAACCCTGATTCCCCTGGTGGTTCATCATGAGTGTTGCAGGAGTCATTTGGGTTCAGGGTGCCGGCGAACTGGCGTCCGGTGTTGCTCTTCGTCTGGCCCGCTCAGGCTACCATCTGGTCATGGCCGAAATTGCCAATCCTCTGGCTGTGCGACGGTTGGTTGCCTTCAGTGAGGCGGTTTACGAAAAAAGAGCCATGGTTGAGGGTACCCTTGGAGTCTTGGTGGATTCCCTGGCCGAACCCACAGAGGAAAACAGGGTGCGCATAGTGGTCGACCCCAAGGCGCAACTGATGTCATCATGCCAAATATCAGCAGTGATCGACGCCAGAATGACCAAGGTTCAACCCAAGCCTCTTCCCGTTGGTGGTGCACTGCTCATTGGCCTGGGTCCGGGATTCGTTTGCGGGCGAGATGCCGATGCCGTCATTGAGACCCATCGCGGCGCGCGCCTTGGCGAGGTTATCCATGAGGGAGAAGCATTCCCCAACACGGGTGTGCCCGGTGTGGTTGCCGGCCAATCAGCCCGGCGGGTTGTCTACTCTCCAAAGGCGGGCCATTTGACTCCTGAAGTCAAAATTGGTGATTTGGTGACCAAAGGGCAACGTCTGGGAACCGTGGCAGGTGAGCCCATCATCAGCAATCTTGATGGCATGGTTAGAGGTCTGGTTCACCCTGCGGCGGAACTTTCTGCAGGGGAAAAGGTTGGAGATGTGGATCCCCGGGGCCATCTGGTTGATCCCGCACTGGTCACGGATAAAGCCCTGGCCATTGCCGGGGGAGTGCTGGAAGCCCTGTTGGGCGTGGGTATTTTGCCAAGCCAGAGCTGATGAAT
>JAUUYW010000421.1 GCA_030590265.1 Candidatus Krumholzibacteriia bacterium | reverse complement strand
GTTCCAGCAAGAAGGGAATGGCCACCGGGATGGCGCCAAAGAAGGTGAACAAGCCCGAGACCAGGAAGGTGGGCATCTGTCCCTGGGGAACCAGAAAACCGGTGAACCAACCGGCGAACGGAATAAAGGTCAGGGTCATCAGCTTGCCGACATTGGGGAAGTTGAAACTGGTTGGCACGATCACGTCCACCAGCTTTTTGGATTTTTCTTCATCGGCACATTGGGACACGATTTTGTGGGCACGGTCGGACAACATGGGCAGCACGATGAACAGATTTCCCGTGGCAAATGCGGTTACCAAAACGTCCCGCACCGGCCCAACGACCTGACGATAACTGAGAGGAGTGACGGCGGCAACCATGCCGGGCATGATCCACAAGGCCATCACCAGCGAGGTGGCCAGATAGGTGAAAATGTAGACCTGAAGCCGGCCCAGATCTTCAAAGGCGAGAGTGCCGGCAGCATGGGCGCCGATGGCGAAAACACCAATGGGAGCCAACTCTGCAATGTTGCGGGATATGGAACTCAAGGCGCTGACGCCCACGTCCAGCTGATCAAGAAGGCTCTCTTTATCTTTCATGCCGATCAAAGTCACCCCGAAGATAACGCTGAACAGCACCACCGCCGGCACCATGTTGTCGGATAGGGATTTGAAAATATTCGCCGGGATATACATACCCAGGAAACTGACCTGCTCGGGGACCGTGACCAGACTGGTGCTGAAAAACGAAGCACTTTCCCAATTGGGGAAACTCAGGGGATACAACGCAACCATGCCCAGGGAAAGGGCCCAGAGGATCAGCAGCAAGGCCCCGCCTTTGCGGGCCAACTGGGAGGCGACGTGATAATCCAAACGCCCCAGACTGGCCATGAGGGAAAGGGCCACATAGGGCAAAACGGGCATTTGCAGCAGCAGGATGAAACCATCGCCGACAATGCCCAAGGGGCCGACCCATTCACCGATAAACAGGCCCAGGAGAATGCCCAGGCCCAGACCGATCAGAACACGGGATGATAGGCTCATTTTTTTGAGAAAATTCATTTGTTGGAGTCTCCATAATTAAGGTTGATCGCATTGTAGAATATTTTTGGGTATTTGGAGACAAATATCTGCAGGGATCTGTAAGGGAATCTGGAACTGTCCCTTGTTTCCGGAGTGGATGGGTGTGACAATTGAAATTACCATCGGTTGCCTGGTGTTGTCGTGGTATTCCATCAGAAAAAATTCTCAATCAGGCGTCAGAAATCCAGGAGTAGCAGAGATGGGAAAATTCACCAAACGAATATACATAACAGCATTATCCTTTGTCTTGTTTATTGGCTGGACTGGTGAGTCGGTTGCCCAAATCGGTATGGGAAGCGGCAGTGGTGGTTCGGGTGCCTACGCACTTGAAGAAGGGGAGCGCAATCTGAAATTCGCCGCAATTCCCATCCCCAACTACAGCGAGGTCCTGGGTTTCAGCCTGGGCGCGGTGGGCATGGCCTACTACAAACTGGATCGTCATGATGACAACCTGCCACCATCCAGCACCGGCATTTTCGGATTTTTCAGCGAGAACAACTCCTGGATCGGCGCCGCATTTCAAACGATTCATTACGACGAAGACAAATGGCGCGGCACGCTGGCTTTCGGCACCGGTTCAGTGAAGTACCAGTTCAATCCCGCTTCCCTAAATCCCGGCATGCCAGATGTATTTCTGAACTACACCACTGCAACTGATTTTGCATATCTGGCTGGATCCAGGCAAACCTGGCAGAACCTTTATCTGGGCCTGGAATTTGTTTCCTGGTCGGCCCAGGTGGGAGTAGATCCTGATTTGATTGAAATACCGAAAGAACGATACACCGGACCTGGTTTGACCGCCGAGTGGGATGCCCGGGACCACATCATGTACCCAACCCGTGGATTTAAGGTGAATGGTGGCTGTATTTTCTACGATGAAACTTTTGGCGCCGATCGGGACTTCCAGAAATTGAAGCTCATTGCCACGGGCTACAAAGCCCTGGGCGACAGCACTCGAGTTCTGGCTGGACGCGTTCTCAGTGAATCAGCCTTTGGGGATGTTCCTTTCAGCGGTCAGTCAATTCTCAGCGGGAATCGGAACCTGCGTGGATATGCCGATGGCCGGCATCGTGGAGATAGTCTGCTCGTTATGGAAGCCGAATACCGCTGGAACTTTTGGGGCAAGTGGGGTGCCGCCGCTTTCACTGGAGTGGCTTTTGTGGCCCGGGATCTTCAGGAGATGGCCCTGTCCGACGCTCTTCCTGCTGCCGGTTTCGGCTTGCGGTATCGGATGATTGAATCTTATCGGATCAATGCCAGGGTGGATGTTGGTTGGGGTAAGGATGACCACGGAATCTACTTCAGCATTGGTGAAGCCTACTAGCCGAGGTGTTGGGAAAGCATTGTTTGTTGATGAAAGAAGGCCTGGCCCTGATTCGGGCCAGGCCGGTTTGACAAATTAGAACTTGAACATGGCCCCGAAGGTCAGAGTATTCACGTCATCCGATCCGAGATCCCCAAGAGCATCCCATTTCTGAAAACGATACGAAGTAAAGACGTCCAATACAGAAAATTTGACCCCACCCCGAAGGGCAAAGAAGGGGTCGCTCTGCCATTCACTATTGATATGTCCAATCCCAATACCCGCTCCACCGTAAATAAAGCCTCCGATGAAAGCGTAACCCTGGGGTTGGATCATATCTTTTCCGAAGGCATAGTCGGGAACATACTCCACCAGCGCCTCAAAATTGATAAGGCCCAGTCCAAATGAATAGGCTCCCAGGAAGCCCAAAGCACTGGAATCGAATCCATCTGCATCCTTAATGTCTCCGAGGGTGTTCAAGTAGTGCAATCCCAATCCGAACCCAGCCTCGGATTCGGTGGCGGTTGATCCCAGGAAAACCAACGGGATGGCAAGGATCAGCAAAATTTTGTGAAGTGGTTTCATGACAGACTCCTAACAGTAGTATTGAAACAAAAAAGGCTCATTTTTGTGTGTTTCCAGGTTGTTGATGCAGCATATGCTATATGAATTAAGCAAGTTTGACAACATGGGAAGAAGTCTCAGGAAAGAGTCGGTCGAGAAGAAAAACAGCCTAGTCTGAAAGTCAGAGTTTTCCCCCACACTTTTTGCAGTGATTGGCATCTGAATCATGCCCTTGGGCAGAACACTTGGAACAAAGCCGCCCCTGACCCTGATTCACCATTCCCTTGCTCATCTCCGAAGCCACAATCCCCGTCGGCACAGCAATAAT
>JAUUYW010000094.1 GCA_030590265.1 Candidatus Krumholzibacteriia bacterium | reverse complement strand
CCTTTCCATGGCCCGTGGCCCGGGGGACATAGACTCGGCAGGCAGTCAGTTCTTCGTTTGTGTGGCCAATGCACCTCAATTGGATGGGCAATACACCATCTTTGGTTATGTCTTCAAGGGGATGGAAACGGCCGATATCATTGTTGCAGGTGAAAAAAACCCGGCTGCCGGCAGGGATGCACCGGCCATCCCGGTGGCAATTCTCAAGGCGGAAATCATCGAAGGGGTGGATGGCTTGCGCCCCGATGAAAAAGAAGCCTGGGATGCCTTGTCACCCAAACTCAGAAATGTGAAGTAGTTTTGGCTCAGCAGAATCCAAAGTTCGACCCGGTGCACGGAGATATCACCATCACCGGTGTGCGAGTCCACAATCTCAAAAACCTCAGTCTGAAATTGCCCCGCCGCAAGCTGGTGGTGGTCACTGGCCCGAGTGGGTCAGGCAAATCCAGCCTGGCCTTTGATACTCTCTACGCCGAAGGCCAGCGACGGTATATCGAAAGTCTATCCAGTTACGCTCACCAATTTCTGGATCAGTTGCCCAAGCCGGATGTGGACCGCATCGAAGGTCTTTCACCGGCTTTGGCCATCGATCAAAAAGGTCTGGGTCGAAGCCCCCGATCCACAGTTGGCACAGTGACAGAGATCTACAATTTTTTGCGTCTATTGTACGCTCGTTGCGGGGTTGTTCATTGTCCGGATTGCAATGTTCCAGCCTCCGGGCGCCCCCTGGTGGAAATCGAAGATGAAATCGCTACCTTGCCCGAAAAAACCAGATTCTATCTGCTGGCACCGGTGGTCATTGGACGCAAGGGCCAGCATAAAAAACTGCTCGATGATCTCAACCAGGAAGGCTATCTGCGGGCCCTGGTGGATGGGGAAATCATCGAACTGGAAGACGGCGCCGATCTGGATCGCAACAAGGTCCACGATATTGCGGTGGTCATCGACGGCATGATCAGCCGGCCGGGCATCCGGGATCGCCTGAAAGCCGGCCTGGAGCGGGCTGCAGAGTTGGGTGAGGGGCGGGTGATCGTTTGGCGTGACGGCAAACAAAGTCTGTACAGCAAGGAAAGCTCGTGCCCTGGCTGTGGTCGCGGTTTTCCCGTACCGGAACCACGCCAATTCTCCTTCAATTCACCTGCAGGCAGTTGTGATGGGTGCAATGGCTTGGGAGCTCTGCGCACCGTGCATCCGGAAGCCCTGGTTCCGGATGGGGAGTTGAGCATCGCCGCCGGAGCCATTGAATTTCTCAAAGGCAAAGAAACCAGCTGGCTGTACGTGCAAATCGAGGCCTTGGCTGATGCCCTGGGGTTCACTTTGCAGCAGAGCTTTGCTTCCATCAATGAGGAAGCCAGAGATACCCTCTTTCACGGTCCTTCCACCGAAGTTGCCAAGCAGCTGCGCAAGCACAAACATTTCAACGCTTTCCTGCGCGATTGGACCGGACTGGTGCCCGAATTGGTCCGCCGTCATCAGGAAACCAAAAGCGAGAAAATAAGGGGTTCCCTGGAGCGCCTGATGATTTTGCAGGAATGTGAAGAGTGTTCCGGATATCGTTTGAGAACCGAGTCGTTGAATGTGCGCATCGGTGGCCTGCACATTGGTGAAGTGAGCGCCCTGTGCCTGGACGAGTTTGCCGAATGGGTGAACAGTCTCAAGTTTACCGGCGAGCGGAACCTCCTGGTTAGCCAGCCGGTTTTGGATCAGATTCGTTCCCGACTGAAATTTTTGCTCCAGGTCGGTGTCAGTTATCTCAGCTTGTCACGGGGCACCAATACGCTCAGTGGAGGCGAAGGCCAGCGAGTGCGTTTGGCTACCCAGGTGGGCAGTCAACTGACGGGAGTGCTTTACATTCTCGATGAGCCCAGTGTTGGGTTGCATCATCGGGATATCAACAAACTGGTGAGCACGATGAAGGCTTTGCGCGACCGTGGCAACTCCGTCATTGTGGTGGAGCACGATCGGGATGTGATGCTCGCTGCCGATCATCTGATTGATTTGGGCCCGGGTGCGGGAGAGCATGGCGGCGAATTGGTGGGGCAGGGAACCGTGCAGGAAATCATGGCCAATGTTGGCACGGCCACTGGTGATTTTCTTGCTGGAAGAGTTGGGCTCGGCGGGCCCGATCCTCTGACCGGAAAAGCCAAAACCCAAAGCCCTCGGTTGCTATTGACCGGTTTGACGGGACGCAATCTCAAAAACATTGATTTCGAAATTCCCCTGGGACAACTCACCGTGGTCACCGGTGTTTCCGGTTCGGGAAAGAGCAGCGCTGTGCACGAAACGCTCTATCTTGCCCTGGCAGCCAAATTGCATCGGGCACGCAAACGACCTGCTCCTTTTGAAAAGATGAGTGGCGACGAACATCTCAATTCAGTGGTCCTGGTGAATCAAACACCCATTGGGCGATCACCCCGCAGCACACCAGCCACTTACACTGGATTGTACAACCACATCCGCACTCTTTTTGCCCAAACCAGTTTGGCGAAAATGCGAGGGTATAAGGCGGGCCGCTTCAGCTTCAACACCGCAGGCGGGCGTTGCCCCGTCTGCGAAGGTGCGGGATTGCGGCGTCTGACCATGGACTTTTTGCCGGATGTGGAAGTGCTCTGCGAGGAGTGTGGTGGGCGACGGTTTGATCGTGAAACACTGGAAGTCCACTTCAAGGGTTGCGACATTGCCAAGGTCCTGGAGATGACGGTGGAGGAAGCTCACCAACTGCTGGAGAAAATCCCACCCTGCCGTAAAATTCTGGAAATCATGGAGGGTGTGGGGCTGGGGTATCTGCGCCTGGGACAATCCGGAGGCACCCTCAGTGGTGGTGAAGCCCAGCGCATCAAATTGGTGAAGGAACTGGTCAAAGGCGGTGCCCGGCATACCCTTTATATCCTGGATGAACCCACAACGGGATTGCATTTTTGCGACGTGGACCGGTTGATGAACGTCCTGGGCCGCCTGATAGGGCAAGACAACTCCGTCCTGGTCATTGAACATCACTCCGAAGTGATTCGCCGGGCCGATCATATCATCGATTTGGGTCCAGAGGGTGGCGGATTGGGTGGGCACCTGGTCGCCAGTGGCACCATGCAGGATATTATGAACGTTGAGCAATCATACACCGGAGCAATGTTGAGGGAATTGTTCGGTCAACAGGCGACTTCTTCCTGAACCTCTTGTGGATCAAGCTGTCGGATTGAATTTCATAGAGTTAGGAATAAAGTTGGCCCGCGGGCAGGTTGCGCCTTGGCTAACAGCCCGTCAAAGGCTATTTTGGGGCCATTCCAAAACCTGGGATTCCCATTCCTGAACTTGGGCTTTCACCAGCCATCGAAAAGGGTTCTGTTGTGAGTGATACCAATTTGAAACAAACACCTCTGACTACCTGGCACGCTTCCCATGGCGGGCGAATGGTGGAGTATGCGGGTTATGAAATGCCGGTGCAATATGAAGGCGTTTTGGCCGAGCACGCGGTGGTGCGGGAAAAAGTGGGGCTGTTCGATATCACCCACATGGGCGAAATTTATGTCACCGGGCCCGCTGCCCGCGGCTGGATCAGCGGCCTGATTACCAACAGCCTGAAAAAGAGTGAACCGGGCAAAATTGTTTACAACGCCATGTGCCGCGCCGATGGTGGTGTCCTGGATGATATGCTGGTCTACTGCCTTGCCGAAGAACGCTGGCTGGTGGTTTGCAACGCAGCCAACCATGAGAAAATCATTGGCTGGATGCACGAAAACCTGCCTGCTGAAGGTGTGGATTTGTCCGACCAAACCGACAGCATAGCCTTGATCGCCGTGCAAGGCCCCGACAGTCGGGAACTGCTCCAACGCCTTGAAGAACTGGCCAATCTCAAAACCGACATCAACAACCTCGAATTTTACACAGCGCTGACCCACCAGGGGCCCGGCGGTGAGTGGCTGGTATCGCGCACCGGTTACACCGGTGAACACGGATATGAGTTGTACCTGCCCAATTCCGACGCGGTGGCCGTGTGGGAAGAGCTTCTGGCCAAGGGGCCGGACCTGGGCGTGGCGCCCATTGGATTGGCGGCCCGCGATACCCTGCGCTTTGAAGTCTGCTACTGCCTGTACGGGCACGAACTGGAAGAGGATATTACTCCTCTGGAAGCAGGTATCAGCTGGGCAGTCAAAATGAAGAAGAAGGGTGGCTTTGTTGGCCGCGACGCCTTGCTGGCCCAAAGGGAACAAGGCGTGCCCCGAAAAATTGTCTGTCTTGAATTGGACGGCAAAGGCATCGCCCGCCAGGATGCTCGCGTTTTGGTTGCTGGCCAGGACGTTGGTTATGTCACCAGCGGCACCTTCAGCCCGACGCTGAAAAAAGCCCTGGCCATGGCCCTGGTGGAAAAAGAATTGCCGGAAGGCGAATTGGTCGTGGATGTGCGCGGCCGTCATATTCCTTGCCACACCGTGGCGTTTCCATTCTTGTCGGCCCGGACCAAAGATGATCCGCAGGCCGATCGGTCGCTATCCTAAAGGATAGCCAACAGCTCAGGAGGCTGAAATGGTTCCAAACGATCGCAAATACACAAAAGAACACGAATGGATTCAGGTTGAAGATGGTGTGGCCACCATTGGCGTGACGGATTTTGCCGCTGGTGAGCTGGGTGATATTGTTTTTGTGGAAATGCCCGAAGTGGGCGATGAAATGAACGCCGAAGACACTGTCGGGTCCATTGAATCGGTCAAAGCGGTGGAAGATCTCTTCGTGCCTGTTTCCGGTGAAGTGGTGGCGGTCAATGAAGCCATCGACGCCACCCCTGAGCTGGTCAACAGCGACCCTTTCGACACCGGCTGGCTGTTCAAAGTCAAGCTGAGTGATGAATCCGAATTGGACAATCTGCTGGATGCTTCAGCTTACGACAGCATTCTGGGAGGCTAAAAGGGAATGCCCTACGTTCCACACACGCCTGAAGATATTCAGGCCATGCTCAAGGTCATCGGCGCCAATAGCGTCGATGACCTTTTTGCTGATCTGCCGGACAATGTGCGCCTGAAAGAGGCCCTGGATTTGCCGGATGGTCTATGCGAAGAAGAAGTCCTGCGCTATTTCATGAAAGTGGCAGGCAAAAACCACGGGCAGAATGAATTGACCAGCTTTCTCGGTGGTGGCATATACGATTGTGCCATCCCCGCAGCTGTCGACGCCATCATCAGCCGCAGTGAATTCCTGACCGCCTACACGCCGTATCAGCCGGAAGTCAGCCAGGGTACTCTGCAGGCCATTTACGAGTGGCAAACATTTATCTGCCGCCTGACGGGTCTCGACGTGGCCAATGCCAGCATGTATGACGGAGCCACGGCTCTTGGAGAGGCTGTTCTGTTGGCCCTGGCCGCATCGCGCAAAAAAACCGTGGTGCTGCCCGAGACACTGAACCCGCGATACCGCAGGGTTGTGGCCACCATGATGCGTGGCACGGGTATCAATATTCTGATGGCAGCAGCAACCTCCGAAGGCACCACCGATCCCGAAAGTCTGGCGGCGGTCATGACTGATGATGTGGGTTGTGTGGTCATCCAGAACCCCAACTATCTCGGGCTCGTGGAACAGGTGGATGCCCTGGCAAAAGTTGTAGAAGGCAGCAAGGCCATCATTGTGGCAGCGGTCAATCCGGTCTCTCTTTCGGTGTTGAAGACTCCTGCTGAATATGGGGCTCAAATTGCGGTGGGCGAAGCCCAGCCTTTGGGAATTCCCTGCAGTTGGGGCGGGCCGTTGTTGGGCTTCATGTCCTGCACGGACAAATTGAAGCGACGCTTGCCCGGTCGGGTTGTAGGAGCCACCACTGACAACCGCGGCAACAGTGGTTATGTGCTGACGTTGCAAACCCGTGAACAACACATCCGGCGGGAAAAGGCCACCAGCAATATTTGCAGCAATCAGGGATTGAATGCGTTGAGAGCCACTGTCTACATGTCCATGCTGGGCACTGAAGGATTGTTGGAACTGGGCGAAGCGAACCTGATTCGCATTGCAGCTGTGCGCCGTGCCGTGGAAGGGATTGAAGGAGTGGAACTGCCCTACAAGGGGCCTGTTTTCAACGAGTTGGTTTTGCGTTTGAGTCGTCCTGCACGGGATTTTATCGCCTTCGCCCGCAAAAACGGTGTTCTGGCGGGAATCAACCTGGAAAGTTTTTCCGTGGGCACTGAAAACGACTTGCTCGTGGCCGTGACAGAGAAACGCACCGCTGCGGAAATCGACAACCTGGCTGAACTGCTGACCCGGTTCCACAACGAAACGGAGGCCAAGTGATGAACAACCAACGTTGGAACGCCACTGCTCCGGCATCCCTCTTTGATCAGGGAGTTGTGGGGCGTCGTGCCACGACTTTTCCTCGCTGGGATGGTCAAGAGCTGACGGTGGAATTGCCTGCCGATGTTCGCCGGGCCACCGCCGCCGATTTGCCATCCATCAGTGAACCTGAAGTGATGCGTCATTTCACTCAACTGAGCACCTTGAACCATCATATTGAGCGTGGGATGTATCCTCTGGGCAGTTGCACCATGAAATACAATCCCCGCATCAATGAAAAAGTGGTTGGTTTGTCTGGACTGGCTGACTTGCACCCGGAGCAAAGTATCGCTGATGTTCAGGGGTTGTTGGAGGCTCTCAAGCTTCTGGAGAAAAGTCTCTGCACTCTCACAGGTTTTGAGTCCTGCAGTTTGCATCCGGCTGCCGGAGCCCACGGGGAATACCTGGGCATGCTGGTGATTCGTGCCTTTCACCTGGGGCGCGCTGACCGCGATAGAGTGGAAATCCTGATTCCCGATTCAGCCCACGGAACGAATCCCGCTTCGGTGGTTATAGCCGGCATGATTCCGCGAACCATCAAATCTCTGGATAATGGACGCATCGATCTGGATGCTTTGCGGGAAGCGGTTGGCGAACAAACAGCCGGCATCATGATCACCAATCCCAACACTCTGGGGTTGTTTGAAAATGATATCCGGGAAGTGGCGGACATCGTCCACGAGGCCGGTGGCAAGCTTTATATGGATGGGGCCAACATGAATGCCATCATGGGCAAGGCCCGACCTGGTGATATGGGCTTCGATGTGGTGCATTTGAATCTGCACAAAACATTGAGCACACCTCATGGAGGTGGCGGTCCTGGTTCCGGTCCAATTTGTGTGACCAAGGAACTGGCGCCATTTTTGCCCGGTCCCTGGATTCATGAAGATGATGACGGCAGTTTCAGCTTGAAAAAATTGCCTGTCCAGGGCAGCAACAGCATCCATACCCATTTTGGCAACGTTGGCGTTTGTTTGCGGGCCTTGGCCTACATTCTGCGGCTTGGCGGCAACGGATTGACCCGCTGCACCGAAAGCGCGGTCCTGAATGCCAACTACCTGCTGCGCCAGTTGGAATCCATCATGGATGTCAAACACAACCATGGCTGTTTGCATGAGTTTGTGGCCAGTGGGTCTTCCTGGAAAAAAGATTTCGGAGTGCGAACTCTGGACATCGCCAAACGCATGTTGGATTATGGCGTGCACGCACCCACCATTTATTTCCCGCTCATCGTGGAGGAGGCCTTCATGGTCGAGCCCACGGAGACCGAATCGCGGGAAAGTTTGGATAATCTGGTGCAAATTCTACGGACAATTCACAAGGAAGCACAGGAAACCCCTGAAGTTGTGACCGGTGCTCCGCACACCACCCCGGTTGGGCGTCTGGATGAGGCAACCGCCGCCAGAAACCCTGATCTGAGATGGGCCGGACCTTGCAATTGCGGGTGATGACATGGCGGTAATCAGGGTTCATTTCGACGGCGCCTTACCGGGCGCCGTCAACATGGAAAAAGACAGCGCGCTGCTGGCTGCCCATAAGCCGGGCGATGATCCGGTGCTGCGCCTGTACCGTTGGCAACCTCACGCCGTAACTATCGGTTATAATCAGGATTTTGAAAACTTCAACCGGGCAACAATTGAAGCGGGTGGGTTTGCCTTGGTGAAACGACCCACCGGTGGGCGAGCGATCTTTCATGCCGAAGAGCTGACCTACTCCATCTGCGGTACTTCACCGGGACCCTTGTTTGGGAACTCCCTTCACGAGTCTTACCTGAAGATCAACGAAGCCCTCGTATTGTTCCTGAAACGGCTTGGATTGCAACCGCAGGTCAGCGAGGGCGAGAGCCGCGAGGCCATGAAATCCCTGGTTTGTTTCAAGTCCGCCGGCAAGCATGAAATCGGTGTGGCCGGGCGCAAACTTGTTGGCTCGGCACAACGCAGAACCGGTGGTGTCTTTCTCCAACACGGTTCCATTCTTACTGGTGAACAACATCTGAGGCTGCCGGAGTTTTTATTACCCGGCAGTCCCGGCACGGGAATGTCCCTTGAAGAGTTGACGACACTGACCACAAGCCTTGGTCGGGAATTGGGACGTGAAATTTCCGCCGAAGATCTTGTTCGGATGGAGCAAGAATTGGCCGATTGTTTCTCCCAGATTCTGGGGTTGGAGTTGGATGTTGAAAAGTAATATTTTTCAAATGTAATATTATTCAAGAAAGCACCCCGGCAACTCCGTTCACCTAACCATCCACGAAGAGCTGCCGGGGCAAATGTTATCTAGCTTTTGGCTGTCAGAAAACCAGGGAAGTTCCAGCAGCAAAAGCAACGCCCTTGGTTTTGTTTGGGTCCAGGCCGCCGCGGGAAACCGCAGCCAAATCAAGTTGCCAGAAACCAAGTTTAAGACCAAGACCCGCGCTGGCTCCGGTTCCTGCCACTCCGCCCACAGCCAGGCCAAAGCGGGGATGAATCATACCCGTCAACAACCATTCGGTGCCCACATGAAAGCGGGGAGTGGTGCTGGTGACGCCGCGATTTTCAAACCCCTGGACATAGTCGAAGGCAACATCAAGAGGACCAAATCGATTGACCGCGCCAAATCGCAACTCGCGGGGCAGGGTCGTGGAATAGGAAGCCGAGGCATAACTGGTGTCCGAATTGGCAACAGCACTGCTCAGGTCATCATTGATGGCATTGATGTCGGCAGCATCAACACGGTACTCGTTGACCTGGACATTGCGGTCCCAGTTTACATTGGTGTAGATGTTTTCCAGGGACAAACCCAGGGTCCAACCGTTGGCTGCCTGCAGAGCCAGCCCCAGGTCCAGACCATACCCTTGTCCACCTTCACTGCTTACGGTGGAGACAAAAGCTTCGCCTTTGATCTCATCCATTCCTGTGTAGAGATTACCGTAGGCGTCTTCCACATGCATTTCATAAATCCCGTAAAGGTATTTCGCGCTAAAACCGTAACTCAGACGACTGCTATCGCTTGCTCGCAATACGCCACCATAGGACAGCGCAGCTGAACCGAGGGCATAGCCTTCGCCGTAGGTGTTGCTGAAGTCTACGGTTTCGTCCAATTGGTTACCGAACAACACCAGGTCAAAGTAATCTTTGTCCAGGTTGCCGCTGCCGGCGCCGATGGCGTTGAAGGTCATGGCGAATGAGCCGGACTGCAGGCCGAAAACCGAAGCGTTGACATCAGCATCAAGTTTGAATCCCGCATCGGGAATGTCGTTGAGCAGCTGCTGCTTGTCCGCTGTGTCCAGATAGGCTCCGGTGATCTCGTTGTATCGATCCAGACTGATGGAATTGTTGTGCACATCCACCGATGCGGTTGCCAGTCCAACGCTGAAACCTTCACTGAAGGCCAGGTTGGCCGGGTTGAAATTGACGGCATCCAGTCCCCGGGCCGAAGCCACGCCGGTGCCGCCCATTCCCCAGGACCGAACCGACCCTTGGGCCAGGGCAGTGCCTGGAAGTAATATTCCCAAGAGGGCCAAACTCGTGGCCAAGATGGTAATCGCCGCCAGGGCTTTGCCCCTTCCATGCCGCATTTTTGTAAAATTTCTGCTTTCCATTGCTCTATCCTTCCTGACTTCCACAGGACGGTCTTTGACGTCCTGCGGAAGGAAATAATCTACCACTCGTCGCTCACATTCACGTCCATCTGGATGATGCCGCGAACTTCGAGGTAATCCGTTGAAAGCATGCGCACCGGGTTGCCGTTGCTCGATGGCAGACGCACTTCGATCAGGGTGTGCAAACCTTGCATGGCAAAAATCTGGGAGTCCTCCGTGGTCAGGAGGAATTCGGGAGTGCTGGTCACCGCCTGCATAACCAAATGCGTGATGGGGTCAACCAGGGCGGCGTCCACCAACAGAGGGCCGATTTCCAGCAACGGGGCGGTGGCGAGGGTGCTGGTAGCGGTGCCGGCGT
>JAUUYW010000304.1 GCA_030590265.1 Candidatus Krumholzibacteriia bacterium | reverse complement strand
TGCGTCTTTGAACACGTTTATTTTTCTCGACCTGATAGCCAGATTTTTGGCTCCAGTGTAGAATCGGTTCGGCGCCGCAGTGGAGAAATCCTGGGCCGCGAAGCCCCTGCCGATGCCGATCTGGTTTGCGCTGTTCCCGATAGCAGCAACACCGCTGCTCTGGGATACGCCCAGGCCACCGGCCTGCCTGTTGAACTGGCCCTGATCCGCAACCATTATGTGGGGCGCACTTTCATTTCCCCTGCCCAAAAGGTGCGGGACATGTCGGTTCGCATTAAATTCAATCCTGTCAGGGAAGTGGTCGAAGGCAAACGAGTGGTGATGATCGACGATTCCATCGTTCGGGGCACAACCATGCGCAAGCTGGTTAAGCTGATGAAAGCCGCCGGAGCCAAGGAAGTTCATCTGCGCATTGCTTCGCCACCGGTGACCCATCCTTGTTTTTACGGTATCGATACACCGGTTCGAAATGAACTGATTGCTTCGAGCCATACCGTTGAGGAAATAACCACCTATTTGCGAGTGGACTCCCTGCATTACCTGTCCCGTGATGGTCTCATGGAGGCTGCCGGAGATGGCGAGCGTTATTGCGACGCCTGTTTTACCGGAAACTACCCCGTTTCGTTCAATGCCATCGAAGGCAAAGACGTATTCGACAAACATGTGGCCGGTCAGGAAATTCCAGTCAAACCCATGTCCTCTCATCAGGATGACAGTTGAAGACGAGAAAAATTTGACAGACAACAACCAGGGCGCGGTTTATCGGCCCCATGAAAAATACAACGATCCCAAAACACTGGGTTGGACCCTAACCCGCAGAATCCTGCCTACGGTCACATCTCCAGCCCGTTACATTGGCGGCGAGTTGGGCACCCGGCGGGATGGCTTTTCAGCAGAAAAAGCCAACATTCTGCTGTCTTTTCCCGATGCCTATGAAGTGGGCATGTCCCATCAGGGCTTGCGCATCCTCTACCATCTGCTCATGGCCCGGGAGGATTCTTTCTGCGATCTGGCCTATACGCCCTGGCCCGATTGTGAACAGGCCATGCGAGCCGAAGGATTGCCTTTGTTCGGCCTCGAATCCAGAATCGCAGCCGGCAATTTCGACGTGGTGGGTTTCAGCCTGGGTTATGAGCTGGGCTACACCAATATGCTGACCATGATTGATCTGTCGGGCAGTGCAATCATGGCTGCCGACCGTGGTGAAGATGATCCCATTTTCATGGCCGGGGGTTCCTGCACTCTCAATCCTGCGGTCATTGGACCGTTTCTGGATGTGGTCTTCCTGGGCGATGGTGAAGAGGCCGTTCTGGATGTGGCCCGTCTGACGGCGGAAAACAAAAAATCCGGTGGTAGCCGAGCAGAGTTGTTGAAAAAACTGTTCACTTTGCCTGGAGCCTGGCATCCAGGAATCACGGAAAAAGTTTCCCTGCGAATTGTCCAGGATCTCGGTGCTTATCCGCCACCAAAACAATTGGTGCCGGTCATGGAGCCGGTGCACGACCGGCTGGCCCTGGAAGTGATGCGCGGTTGCGTGCGCGGCTGCCGTTTTTGCCAGGCGGGAATGATCACCCGGCCGGTGCGTGAGCGCAACGCTGATGACCTGGTGGCTGCCGCAGTGGAGGGTATTGCCGAGTCCGGTTATTCCGAGGTCAGTCTGCTGAGTCTGTCCACTTCGGACTATTCCGGCCTGGGCGACACGGTCGAAGGCATTCAAAATGAAATGTCCGGCCGTCGCACCAACCTTGTTCTGCCCAGCCTCAGGGTCGATTCGGTGGGGCCCGAATTGTACGAGCGTATCAGCAACGAACGCCCTGCCAATTTCACCTTTGCCCCCGAAGCAGGCAGCCAGCGACTGCGTGATGTGATCAACAAGAACATCACCGACGAAGATATTCTGGGCACCGCCAAGCAGGCTTTCGCATCGGGAGTCAAAGGTATCAAACTGTATTTCATGATGGGACTTCCCACTGAAACCAACGAAGATCTGGACGACCTGATTGCCTTGGTGGGCAAGGTTGTAGGAATGGCACCACGCGGTGGTTCACAGATCCATGTTTCGGTGAGTCCGTTTTCACCCAAAGCCCACACACCGTTCCAGTGGGCCGGACAAATTTCCCGGGATGAAATCGATCGTCGCAACAATTACCTGGGCAATCGCCTGCGCCGGATGCGGGTCAAGGTCAGTCTGCGGGCTCCGGAAGTCAGCTTCCTGGAAGGGATGTTGGGTTTGGGTGACAGCCGTCTCACACCGGTCGTTGCCGAGGCCTGGCACAATGGTGCCCGTTTTGATGGTTGGACTGAATATTTCGATTTCTCCCGCTGGCAACAGGCCCTGGAATCTCTTGAAGTGGATTCGGACGACTTTCTCTCACCCCGGGATCCGGAAACTCCGCTGCCCTGGGATACGGTGGATGCAGGTGTTGGTAAGGATTTCCTGAAAAAGGATTGGAAAAGAGCCCAGCGAGTCAAAACTCTCCATGATTGTCGTCTGGAAGGCGCTTGCTACAATTGCGAGGCCTGTGAGGGGGACATCCAACATGTCTTTGCCCAATTGGAAGCTTTGTCAAAAAGTGGACCCAATGAGGCCACAAATGAGGAAAAACAAAGACTTGCGGGTGCAGATGGAGAAAAAAGTCAACCCTCCGGGGACCTCTTCGACTTGCGAAACGAAAATCCGGAGAAACCCGGCACCGAGATCCAGAAATGGACCATTTGGCGCCAACAAGCGGCCTCAAAGTGCTGGTATCGTCTGGAATACCGCAAAACAGGTGACATGGTCTTTCTGGGACACCTGGATTTCCAAAGGCAACTGCAGTTGGCCCTGCGGCGTTCAGGCTTGCCTGTTGCGTATAGCAGGGGCTATCATCCACATCCATTGCTGAAATTCGGCCCTCCTCTGCCGGTGGGCGTAATTGGGTTATGTGAAAATCTAGATATTGCTTTGGAATGTCAGGTTCCGGGCTTGGCTGAACAACTCAGCTCATTTTTGCCCGAAGGTTTGGATATTATTCAGGATAGAGTCATTGGCGGGCAAGCGCCCCGTTCCATTGACGCCATTGTTGAGCGATTTGATTACCGGGTCGAAGTGCCCGGATCCCAGCATGGGGGACCAGCGCGAGAGACCATTGCCGCCGCCGTCGACGAATTTGTCGCCCGCAAGAGCATGGTTGTAACTCGCCGTCGCCCCAAAGGGGATATTGACGTTGATGTCCGAGCCATGGTGCCACCAGGCGGCCTGGCTCTGGACCAGATACCAGCGCAGGATGGCGCTTCGGTGCTGCGATTCTCACTCGAGCGCAGCAACACCGGGGCCACCATGCCCGTGCACGACTTTTTGGCCGCCCTGCTGGGTGAGGCCCTGGCCGAAGCCAGGCATTGCCTCGTGACCCGAACGGGATATTTCGGCCGTAACAATCATGGGCGTCTTTTTACGCCCCTTCAGGAAGTAGGTGAGACCAGTCGCCGCTTCTGGCTTGGAAAACATTTCATCGGCTAGAAGCCTGCGACCGGACGCATGAACAAGGAAATAATCATCAACAGCTCGCTCCACGAGGTGCGCGTCGCCATGATGGAAGATGGCGAAGTGGTTGAGCTTTTGGTTGAAAGAACCGACAGCAAACGCATTGTCGGCAACGTTTACAAAGGAAAAGTCACCTCGGTTAAGCCCGGCCTGCAGGCCGCTTTTGTGGACATTGGCCTGGAACGGGCAGGATTTCTGCACGCTTCCGATCTGGATCACGACGACGAAGAAGAAGAGAACGGTGGACGCGGTCGCAGCCGTTTTCGCCGGGTTCCCGATATCGGCACGGTGCTCAAAACCGGCGATGACATCATCGTTCAAGTCACCAAGGAGCCCATCAGCAGCAAAGGTCCTCGTCTGACGGCCGATATCAGCCTGCCCGGCCGCTATTTGGTGATGATGCCCAAAGGCCGCCACATCGGGGTCTCCCGCAAGATCGACGATCGCAAGGAACGCAACCGCTTGAAACAGATTCTGCAGGACAGTCGTCCGGAAAAGGGCGCCTTTATCATCCGCACCGCAGCTACCGCCGGTAGCGACCAGGCCATTGCCGCGGATGTGAAATACCTGAGCAATCTTTTCACTGCCATTGATACGAACAACCGTGAAGCCAAGGCTCCTGCTTTGATTCATGAAGACGTGGGCATGGTGGTGGGCCTGATCCGGGATATTTTCAAGGAAGAAACCAGTCGTTTGGTCATTGATGACGAAGGTGATTTCAAACGCCTCACCGAATACATCAAACTGTTCGCCCCCGAGTTGCGCAACCGGGTGCAACGGTACAAGGGCGATTTGCCGATTTTTGATCAATTTGAAATCGAACCTGAAATCCGCAAGACCCTGGACAAACGTGTCTGGATGAAAAAAGGCGGTTACCTGATCATCGAGCAGACCGAAGCGTTGG
>JAUUYW010000508.1 GCA_030590265.1 Candidatus Krumholzibacteriia bacterium | reverse complement strand
GCCATCAGCAGCAGGAAAACCATGTAACGGCCTTCGCCAACCTGCATGGGCTGGGTCAGCCATGAACCTTCACCGGCGCGGCGTCCTTTTGCCCGCAGTAGCATATCAACAGCCAGATTGAAGAAAATCCAAGCCAAGGAGATCGGCCCGATGAGTTTGAATTCCCACCATTTCGATCCCATGACCAAAACGATCAAAACTCCCACCACCATGATGAAGAAGCGAACATTGCCCACCACTTCGATCATGCCCGTAAAAACCTCACTGAGATCTTTCTTGTTGGCCTTCTCTTCGTCACTGCGAGGGTCCTTGTAGGTGAACAAGCAGGTCAGCGCCAGGAGCCCGATCCAGGCCGCCGAGGCCCAGAACACATAGGTCCAACTCCAACCGCGCACCACACCTGCAATGATGGGACCGATAAATCCACCCACATTGACCATCATGTAAAAAATTCCGAACCCCATGGAGGCGGTCTTTTCATTGGTGGTCAAAGCAACCGTGGAAATCACCACTGGTTTGAACATGCTGTGACCGATGGCCAGCAGGAAATACACTCCGAAGAAACCCCAAAAGGAAGTGGGAAATTGCAGCAGTAAATAGGCGGGCCCCATGACCAAAGTGGAAGCCAGGAACATGGTTTTGTACCCATAACGATCAGCCAGAGCACCAAAAACCGCCGGAAACAAATAGAGAAAGAAAGTAACCACACCCTGAATCACACCACGGTCCGCGCTGGTGAAACCCAGACCGCCATCGGCAATAGCCCCGGTCAGATACAAGCTGGAGACGGCATAAAAACCGTACCACCCCATACGTTCGAAAATTTCCATGACGTTTGCGGACCAGAAGGCACCCGGAAACATTCGCAGCCCACGAGGGGCATCATTCGGTGCGGTTGTGGACATATTTTGCCTTTGCTGAGCGAGTGCCTAAAAAAAACCCGGTCCCTGGAGATTCAGGGGCACAGGTAGGATGTCTCTGTCGTTCAGAATAGCGGATTGCAGGCCATTGGTCAATTGCTCATGCTTCTTCTCATGCTTCTTCATGCATCTTCTGGCCCCAACTCAGGACTTCCGCACAAATCGCCGCGAAAGGGCCGAAACAAGATCCCCCAGCAAAACCAGCATCGCCCCAATCAGAATAAAAAATAACATCTCATCATAACGATTGCGGGCCCGCGAATCCACAATCAACAACCCCAAAGAGGCCATCCCCAGCATGCCAAGCACCGTAGCCTCACGCACACAGGTTTCCCACCGGTAAAAGAAATACAAGAGAAAGCGCGCCAAAGAGAGTGGAAAGATGCTTGCCCAGACAATCTGGAAACGATTGGCCCCAGCCCCCCTCAGGGCAGACGCACTCTTGTGATCCACATTCTCAATGAGTTCCGCCGACAACTTCCTAAGGATTCCAGTGTTGTGAAGGGCCAAAGCCAAAACCATAGGCCAGGCGTTGGCTCCCAGCAGAGCCAGGAAAAGAAAAGCCCAGACATACTCAGGCACGGCCCTTATAAAGACCAGGAAAGTACGGGTCAGCAGAGTGACGGCAAACCAGAATTGAACACTCAACCAACCAGGTTGTTTCCCACCCGGCAACATGGGTTCGGCCGAAGACAAATTCCGAGCGGCCAGCAAGCTGAACAGAGCACCAAAGACCCCCGCCAGAACAATGGCCACCACACTGATGGCCAGGGTGCTGACCAGAGCTTCGGCACCTCTGCCGGTCCAGAGACCGCTGGCCCAATGAGTCACACCAGCAAAATCCCAACCATTCTGCTGAACCGGCCAGGGGCGCAATTCGCCAAGAAAGCGTTGCAAATTGGCCAGACGCCGTTCCGTCAACCAACCGGCAAGATCGAAATCACCAAGCCACCAGCTGATCGCCATCAAGACCGCCATGCCACGAACGCTCCAGGCTACAATGGGTCTGCAAGGCCTGGATTTGTGAAGATGATGAATTTTGACCAGGCGATCACTCACAACAACACCGCCTGCCGTAATTTCCCGCTCCACCAATCCACCAACAAAATCAAAGCCATCAGCACATAGAGATAGGTCCAGACTTCGGCATAATAGAGATTTTCAAATGAGGCGCTGATGTAATAGCCCAGAGTGGGAAAGCCAAAAAAGCCCAGCACCGCACTGGATCGCAAAGCGCATTCAAATCGGTAAAACAAGTAGGCCAGCATGTCGGGCAAGGCGCGGGGCACCAAGCCAAACAAATACCAGCTGACCAGTGGTGCTCCTGACAAACGCAACGCCGAGGCGGAATCCGCAGGGGCTTCGTCGAGCATTTCAGAAAATATTTTACCAAGGGTTCCCGTGTAGGGAATGGCGAT
>JAUUYW010000476.1 GCA_030590265.1 Candidatus Krumholzibacteriia bacterium | reverse complement strand
GGTCGAAACGGCGTGATCGTTCAAGGTGGCGCCGCCTGTCCAGGCCACGTGCAAACCGCCGGGGCTCACTTTCACATCGCCCAATTTTCCGGGCACATCCACCAACAGATGTGTTTTTCCTGAGGCCAGGTCGAGAACGTGGAGGTTTTGGAACATGATACTGTCGTCCACCAGATTGTTTTCGCTGCTGCTGAAAACAACAAATTTTCCTTTGGGATCCACCGCCAGTTTCCACACCACGGCATCATCCACCAGGATCTCAGCTTCCTGCGGCGCCTTGTTCCAATTGAACGGAGTGCGGCAGAGATGACGACCGCGCAGGTTTTCTTCATACCAGCGTGGCAGCCAACCCTTCTCAGCCAGTTCCTTTTCCTGTTCGTTCTGGGCTTCGGCCTCGATGGTGAAAAGATGGGTGCCGTCATGGCTCCAGGAAAAAGCGCTGACCCCGGTTTTGCTATTGGTTACGGCCAAGGCCTCGCCACCATCTACGGGCATGGCCCACACCTGGCTTTTCGCCTCATCGCCCCTGGTCATGCGGAAGGCCAGGAAGCGGCCGTCCGGACTGAAGGAAGGGTTGCTCACCGAGACTTCACCAGTGATGTAAGGGCGCGGGTCGCCTTCTTTTGTGGATACGAGATACAATCGGCTCCAGCTGCCGCCGGCATCTTCATCCAGGGAGCGGTTCTGGGCCACGGTGAACGCGGCCAACCTGCCGTCGGGTGAAATATCGATCTGGCTCACTCGGCTGATGTCCAGCAATTGGGTGATGGTCATCGGGGAGGCTGTTGATTCTGACAGAGTCAGGATTCCGACCAGGAGGGTGCCTAAGATTGTCCACAGGATCCCGTTTGAGCGCAGCATTGAAACTCCAATTTTTGAGATTATCAGTCATTTCCACATCCTCCCCTTGAATCTACCACACCCAACCAACAATCGCTCTCAAAGTTCCTCCCTTGACGGGACAGGCATCAGGCCTTTTCCTGTGGTGACAATGTCAAACTACAGCTAGTCAGGAAATTCCTTGTCCAAGCAAGTACATCCCAAATTACAAAGCCTTTTCAGTGGCCCCAAATACTGGGCCGCCAGCTTCGGCATCGCCCCTCAGTTACCCATGTCCCGCACGGAGATGGACCAACTCGGCTGGGACAGCTGCGACGTGATCCTGGTCACCGGCGATGCCTATGTGGACTTGCCAAGTTTCGGCATGGCGGTGATGGGACGGGTCCTGGAAAATCAAGGCTACCGGGTGGGCATCATTTCCCAACCGGATTGGCGCAGTGCTGATCCCTTCCGATCCCTAGGCAGGCCCAATCTGTTTTTTGGCGTCACCGCCGGCAACATGGACTCCATGGTCAACCACTACACCAGCGAACGGAAGATCCGCAGCAACGACAGTTATACTCCCGATGGTGCAGCCGGCAAGCGTCCCGACCGGGCGGTTCTCGTATATGCCCAACGCTGTCGTGAAGCCTTCAAAGGTGTTCCGGTAATCATCGGTGGCATTGAAGCCAGCTTGCGGCGCATCGCCCAATACGACTATTGGTCGGATAAGGTCAAGCGCTCGGTTTTGCCGGATAGCAAAGCCGACATGTTGGTGTATGGCAATGGGGAACGTCAAATTCTGGAAATTGCCCGGCGTCTGGCTGCCGATGAGAAAATCGGATCCATGACTGACATTCGCGGGACGGCTTTCATGCTGCCCAAGGTGCCTGCCGGATGGGTGGAAATGGACTCAACCGAGCTGGACAAACCCGGCCCCTTGATCGTCCATCCAGATCCTTATGCCATGCAGCCCGATTGTGACAAGGCTTCCGGAAATTCTGCTACTCCATCCGAACCCGAGCCAATTCAACTGTCCGACAAACAGGTGCACAAGCTGTGGGGCAACCGCTCCCAAACAGTGATTCGTCTGCCGGATTACGAAGAGGTTGCCAACGACCCGGTGCTCTACGCCCACGCCTCTCGGCTGATGCATCTGGAAACAAATCCCGGCAATGCCCGAGCCTTGGTTCAGCGCCATGGCACTCGTGAGGTTTGGCTCAACCCACCGCCCATCCCCCTGACCACGCCTGAGATGGACGCCGTTTTCGACCTGCCCTACAACCGCCGTCCCCATGTTTCGTATGGCAAGGCCCAAATACCGGCCTACGACATGATCAAGAACAGCATCAATATCATGCGCGGATGTTTTGGCGGCTGCACCTTCTGCTCCATCACCGAACATGAAGGCCGCATCATTCAAAATCGGAGTGAAGACAGCATCATCAGGGAGATCGAGAACATTCGGGACAAGAGTTTGGGTTTCACCGGCACCATCAGTGATCTGGGTGGGCCCACTGCCAACATGTACCGCTTGGCCTGCAAGTCGCCGGAGATTGAGTCGGCCTGCCGACTGCCATCCTGTGTTTATCCAAAGATTTGTCCGAACCTGAACACGGACCATGCTCCGTTGATCAAATTGTACCGGCGGGCACGAAAAGTTGATGGTGTGAAGAAGGTCTTTGTGGCCTCGGGAGTACGTTATGATCTGGCGGTGGAATCACCGGCTTACATCAAGGAGTTGATCACTCATCATGTGGGTGGATACTTAAAAATTGCCCCGGAGCATACTGAGAATGGCCCTCTTAACATGATGATGAAGCCTGGAATCAACAGCTTTGATAAATTCCGGCGGAT
>JAUUYW010000235.1 GCA_030590265.1 Candidatus Krumholzibacteriia bacterium | reverse complement strand
GGGCGGTAAACCTGAGCCCCAGAGCCAGATGGTCCAATCTGAGCAACAAGGCAGGGTAAAAAAAAATACCGGGCCGATCCAGAGTCTTTTCAACTCTCCACCGACCCGATTAATTATCCTGCAAACCAGATCAGATTTCAATCAGGTCATCTGCATCCAAGGGCAAGACCTCATCCACATTCATCGGTGGAGTTGCAACCGAAGCTGCCACCGGCCTGGCCCGCACAGGTCGCGGAACCGAACTGGGTTCGACCGCATAAGCAACCGCAGTCCCACCTTCGATGACCTGTTTGAGGGAATCCACAGCCTTGAAGACGACTTTAGCCTGGCTGTTGAGTTCAACACTGGCCGATGCGGATTCTTCAGCAGTAGCCGCATTGGTTTGGGTCACTCCATTGAGGGAGTCAACAGCAATGGTGATTTGTTTCAATCCCGAGGCCTGCTCAGTGCTGGTTTCGTGCATTTGAGAAACCAGGCCAGTCATATTTTCAATATTCCCGGCGATTTCTTCCAGGAATTCACCCACTTCATGGGCAGAAGACACGCCATTGTCGGCATTGGTCAATGAATCGGCAATGAGACTGGCAGTGCTGCGGGCAGCATCGGCGCTGCGTTGAGCCAGGTTGCGCACCTCTTCGGCAACCACGGCAAAACCCTTGCCGGCATCGCCGGCACGGGCGGCTTCAACAGCTGCATTCAAAGCCAAGAGGTTGGTCTGGAAAGCGATCTCATCGATGGTCTTCAAAATCCGGGCAGTTTCATCACTCGATTGCTTGATATCGTTGATGGCCGTGCTCATGCGCTCCATGGCATGCAGACCATTCTGAGCAGCAGAACTGGCACCCTTGGCAGCCACATCGGTTTCCTGAGCGTGCTCAACACTTTTCTGGGTGGAAGAATCGATCTCCTGCAGCGAGGCAGCCACTTCCTCCAAAGCCGAAGCTTGTTCTGAAGCGCCCTCAGCCAATTGCTGACCCGAATCGGATACTTCCTTGGAAGCATAGGTCACCTGTTCGGATGCCCTTTTCAGCGTATCGGCCACATTGCTTATTTGCCGGGTGATCTTCCCGGAAAGCAAGGACCAGAAAATCCCTGACAACAGCAAAGTCACGCCAACCATTATTGCCATTAGAATCAGGTTTTGATGTCCCAGTCCGGCGATGGAGCGTTTGGCCTGGTAGAAATCCTCTTCATAGGAGGAAGCTCCAATGACCCAATCCCAGGGCTCGTAGTAAGCAATCCGGGCCAGTTTCATACGAGCCTCGGATTCGCCCTTGTTCTTCCAGGGGTAAAACTGTTCGTCAATTTGTCCTGGTTTCAATTTTTGGGCCTTGGCCACAATCTCCTGAATGAACGAGACCCCGTTGGCATCCTTGGCACCATAAATGTTGTCACCGTCGCGGGCTCCGCCTTTGGAGATCACATAATTACCCTGAGAATCCAAAATGAAGACATAGCCTGTTTTACCCACCTGAATATCCATAATGGCTGTGCGGAGTTTTTGATAACCTTCTTCGGCAGTCAAATCTCCGTGGCTTTTGCAAAGAGCGCGCACACTATTTGCAATGTGATCCAGATCATCGTAAGCCAAGATACCGCACTCTTCTACGGCGATTTCGACCATTTTTTGTTCCTTTTTTGCGATGATCGCCATGGTCACCATCAAAGGTACAAAGGATAAGAGAATACCAGCAATCAGGATTTGTTTCCTAAGCGAGAAAGACGGCAACATGAGCATTCCTTTTTTCATGCCCTATAAGAGGGCGACACCATAAATGCAAAACTCCCTGAGACTTTCTTCGGAAGCTCATAAAGGTGTCTTTAGAAAAAAATCAAAAAAGAAAGATCATTTCCACATTAGGGTGTCATCATTCTCCAGGAGCAGAAGGCCAGACCTTGATGTTGAGATCCCGTTGTGGGAAAGGAATCTCTATTTCAGCTTCACCCAAGGCCTTATATATCCCGGAATTCAGGACGTCGATGACTTTTCCCCGGAAAGCAGGATGACGTGCCCAAACAAGGACCTGAAAATCCAGGCTCGATTCTCCCATGGCAGCAAATCGCACCACCGTTTTCTGTCCGGGTTCCAGATAGGGCATTCCCTCTGTGCAGCTCTCCAGTAGTTCACGAACTTTTTCCACATCACTGCCATAGGCCACACCAACATTAACCCTGACCCGCATGCGGGTGGAAGGTCCACTGGTCTCGTTGATGATCATGCTGTTGCCGATCACCCCGTTGGGCACCGTCACCTCCACGTTGTCCGTGGTCAGAAGACGTGTGGAACGCATGCCGATATCCGTCACCACACCACGGGTTTGACCGTCGATGTAGATGTACTGTCCGACCTTGTACGGCGCGTCCACCAAAATGAAAATCCCCGAAATGAAGTTGGCCAGGGTATCCTTGGCTGCAAAACCCACCGCAATTCCCATCACCCCGGCGCTGGCCAGCCAACTGGTCAGGTTGATATTCCAGGCCGACATGATGATGTAAGTCTGCACCGCAAACAGAACCACTTTGAAGATGAACTTGTACAGGGGCAGGGTTGATTGCTGGATCCAGGTGAAATTGTCACCAACCTCGGCCAGGTGCTGGAAAAGGATTGTGCTGATATCCAGCAGGGCCTTGCCTATATAAAGCACCAACAAAGTGATATAGAGAGAATCGATGAAATGCTGCACCTGTGGATCTATTATCCAGTCTCGCACCAGCAAATGAGCTGCTTGAAGTATCAACACCCGGATCAGGGTAATGTTGAGGCGGGAAAATATTCGGTCGTCGATTTTGGAGTTTGTCCGACTCGCCAAACGATTCAGCAACGGCACCAGCACCAGGCGCAGAGTGACCCCCAGAAGCAGGGCTCCCAAAATAATACTGCCCGCACGCAACCAGGGGTTGGTCAAGGCGGTTTCAAACTGGGCCAGGTATTGGTCTAACATGGTTGTGGATCAACTTTCCTCAGGGATGGATGGGCGAACCTTCAAGACTTTTTCTTTGCGGATTTGCACCGTGCCGGGTTTGGCTCCTCGTGGTTTGGTCACATACCGGGCACGGGTGCAACTGACGGCTACTTGTTTGGACTCACGTTTTTTGCTGTGCCAGGCAGCCACTGCGGCAGCGGCCTTGATTGTACCGTTGTCCGGTTCTTCACCGGCTGGCACCTGCAGGATGACATGGCTGCCGGGAAGACCTTTGACATGAAACCAGTAGTCGTTGGCTTTGGCCATTTTGAGGGAAAGATGGTCGTTGTCCTGATCGGCTTTGCCGGCAAAAACCACCCAGCCACCGGGCAGTTCATAGCGCCAGAGACGAGGTTCGAAACGGTTGTATTGATCTGAGCGGGGCATGAAGTCCCTTGCTGTGGAGGATTCCAGTTTGAATTGTGGTTGAGAATAGCCCACAAGAGTTTGGTAAGCAAGCTGTTGTCGGCACTGTGGTCGATCCAGGATATTGCTCCAAGATATCCCCACTGGCCCGGCAAAACATGTTACCATACTCAAAACCCCATCCTTGGAGAAACCAATGAGCAGCTTGCAAAAATTCCTTTGGGCCACCCTCCCTTTTGTCTTCCTGGCCACCACCATTGTTGTCCCCATGGCCCAGGCGGAATACGTGACTCCCGGCCTTGGGTTCAACTACACAATGGACCAGCTTGTGGCCCAATCAGGAGGTGCAGTGACCGGCTCGGGTAACTCCTACCAAATCAATGATTCCGTCGTCATTTCCCCAAGTGACGTTTTGAACATCGCCCCCGGTGCCACTTTGACCTTCATGGATACTTCCGGCAACATCGGTCTGGAAATCAACGGCAGCCTGCTGGCCTTTGGGACTGAAGGGGCCCCCATCCTGTTGACCGGCAATACAACCACACCCGGATCCTGGCGCGGATTGGATTTCAACGATACCACCCCTGGCTCGGTGTTCCATCTCGACCGGGTGGAAATCGCCTATGCCGATATCGCGGTGGATGTCTTCGGTGGCGACATCCTTTTGGCCTATTGCGACATCCACCACTGTCTGGACAAAGCTGTGGATATTTCTTCGGCCAATGGTCTCATCAGCAACTGCCATTTGCACCACAACCAGCAGCGCACCGTCACCATGACACTGACCTCCTCACCCACCTTTGAGGACTGCATCCTCGACAACAACAATCTGGAAAACTCCTCACCCTATCCCTATTTCAACGTTGGCCTGCAGGGTGTGAATTCGCCCACCATTCGCGGTTGCTCCATCGACGGCAGCGGCATCGAGATGAGCGGCGGCATGGCCTTCTGGGCCAGTTGCAATGCCTTGGTGGAGGACAACACCATCACCGGTTGTGGTTATGGAATTCTTTGTTACAGCACCGGTGCCAACCCCTTGATTTACGACAACGAAATCACCGACAACAACATCCACCCCGACACCGTCAACTGGGGTTTTGGCGTGGCCTGCAACGGCAACAATTCACCCATACTGGCAGGGAATCAAATCAGCGGTCACTGGTAGGGCGTGGCAACTATCAATGGTGGTCAGCCCAATCTCGGAGATATCATCAACAACTTTCCCGGGGACGACGGCCTGAATATTTTTGAAAACAATGGCCTCGACGGCGACAGCTTTGCCTTCTACAACAATACGGCTTTGTCCCAGATGGCTCAGAATAATTTTTGGGGGCCGCTTGGCACTTTGGAAGAGGCTGAGAACAGTATTTTCCATCAGGTTGATGACCCCACTCTGGGATTGGTCACTTTCGATCCAGTGGCTGAAGGTTCCCTGGTGCCCGTCATTCCCATGCCTTCGGTATTGTCTGATGTGAACGCCTACCCCAACCCGTTCAACCCCCGGGTTGAAATCAAAATGACCCTTGGACAGGAAAGTCATGTGGCCGTTGTTGTGATGGATATTGCCGGACGATTGGTGCGCCAACTTCACACCGGGATGATGAATTCCGGGCCGCAAATCCTTGTTTGGGATGGTAACGATCGGCAAGGGAAAGCTGCCGCAAGTGGAGTGTATTTTTATCGGGTGATTGTTGGGAATGAAAGTCGTTTGGGGAAATTGATCCTGGTGCGATGAGGATATTGAATCTGTGTCGGTATTTGGGATTTGTTGAAGTTCCCGCTGGCGGGATGGATTCTGAACACCATCTTCCAATTTAAAATTGGCTCAAACCAAGGGAGCCGCCCGATCAGCGGCTCCCCAACACGGCCTATTTCACCCCACGCACGGTAATGCTCAAAACACGCGCACCACCGTCTAGAAATTTCCTGGCCCCCTCTTCCCCAAGAATGCTTTCAAGCAAAGATTCCGGCAGTTGGATTTCCCTTGATTTCAAGATCTCAACCTCACGAAACCCGGCTTCTTCAATGGTTTTCAAATATTCTTCCTTTTGCTGGGCACCCGCCACACAGCCAACATAGGCGATTGCTGCGCCTTTCAATGCCTCTGGTAACTGACCTTCCAATACAATATCCGATATGGAAAAGTGCCCACCCGCTTTGATGACCCGGTACACTTCCCCAAAAGCCTGCGCTTTGTTGGGCACCAGATTCAAAACGCAATTGCTGACCACCACATCAACCTCACCATCCGCCAAAGGAATCTCTTCGATTTCCCCCAGGATGAACTCCACATTTTCATGCCCCAGCCTGGCAGCATTGCCTCGAGCCTTTTCCACCATTTCGGGAACCATGTCCAATCCGATGAGACGACCCTCGGGCCCGGTTTCTGCCCGAGCCACAAAAATGTCGTTGCCGGCACCGCTGCCCAAATCCAAAACGGTGTGACCTTTTTTGATGCCAGCAGTTTCGGTGG
>JAUUYW010000104.1 GCA_030590265.1 Candidatus Krumholzibacteriia bacterium | reverse complement strand
CTCCACGGCAAACAAACCACTCCAGCCACTGTGGGATCGATCGCCCCGGTTGTGCAAAATGGCACCCCGTCCACGGAAACGGCTGGTGTGGGCCAGAGAACCGGAAGGATAGGTTGATCGGTCCCAGCCTACTCCCAACTCCACCCCCCAAAGAGACACCACGGGAATCCGCCAACGGTTGTCCAATCGGAAGCGGGTGTACAAATCGGTTTGAACTTCATTGTCCAGGATGATCTCCGTATCAAGAGGTGTGCCGAAGGCCAAAGGCTCCAGATAAGAAAAGCCGAACCAGGATTTTTTGTTTCCGTCATCCCGCCAGCCAATACCGAGTTTTCGACCCGTGCCCGCCATGTTGGGCAACTGCAGATCCACCTCGCCACTGATCCGAGAGGGTTCACCCTCCACCTGCCGGCTCAACCCCAACACAACCTGAAAACGATTCACCTTGTTGCGCGCAACCACCGGGAAGTGGATGCCCACGGTGTCAACGCTGGATGTCAGATACACCTGGGGAGTGCCCACGTGGGAGTACAGATCCCGGGACAAGAGTCGGTCGGTGGCCTTAACCAAATCCGAGTGCCGCAAAATATCCCCATGCCGCAAACCTGTAGACTTGGTTAAAAACTGCGACGCTCTTTTGTTGGCCAGGGAACTGCTGATAGGGCCGATAACAGCCATATGACCCGGCAGCAAACGCGCCTTGAGAGAGATCAGGGCAGCTTCTTCGTCCAGCAAGAGATCCTGTGTCACCCATCGGGCAAAGGGATACCCCACTTCTCCGGTGCCCAAAAGAACCATTTCAATTCCCTTGAGCATGTCCTGCCTGTTGAAAATATCGCCCTTTTGGGGCAGCCACAGATCCAGAAGGTGTTGACGGCCGGGAAATTCATCACCGCTTACAGTCAGGGAATCCCACTGAAAACGAGGCCCAGCCATTACTTGAAAAGTATCAGATCCGGTAATCCGGACCGCCAGGTAACCACGATCCTGCCAGCGTTCCCGCAAAAGAGAAGTGATGGGTCGGCGCCTGGGAATGGAATCTTCACCCGCTGATGCTTCAACCCAACGGCGCAGGATGGCCAGGCTGTCCGCTGAAGTGCTGAAAGGGTCCGGCAAAGCATTGTCCGCGAGGATTCCTTGCCCCTTCAACCAGCTGATATCTTCCTTCAACCAGGTTTGTTCCTGCATGGAGGGGCTTGTCTCGCCTGACCAAATCAGGTGGGAACGGGATGTCTCCCCCAAACAGATTGAGGGGGCGAAAGCCAGCAAAAGAGACAAAATCAAGACTTTAGAAACGAGCCGTGGATTCCAGTCGAACATTATGTTGCCACCCCCTGTCTCCCTGTTTGCGGGCAAAATAGCTGAGTCCCATATCCAGATATGATGACGGTTCCCAACCCAGGCGCAGGGATGAGTCCACATTGCGACCGGAAATGGGATAAAACCACGGTCTGAGTGAACCAGCAGGTTCATCGCTGTTCACTTGGGAAAAACGCATATCGGCCTGCAGAGTCCAATTTCCCATGAACTTGTGCCGGGCATTGGGTCGCAGGGCATACTCTTTCTGGCTGACCCCTGAAACCTGGTCATTCTTGGTGAGATAGGCCGCAGTAAGGGTCAATCTCAGATCTGATGATGGACGATAGGTGTATCCCAGTTCCGATTCTCGACCAAGACTTTCGTAACTGCGACGACTGCTGGAAGCACTTTCAGTGGAATATCGACTCTCGGTTCTTTGCAGCAATTTGGTGCGAATCGAGGCCCGCCGACCAAGATTGAAGGTGGCGTTCAATTGCAATCCACGGTTCAGACGATCCTCCGGATGGTCGGCAAATTGGCGATCCATGGTTTCACGGTAATCGAATTTGGCCCGCAGATCCACGGTGGGAATATGCTGCAAAAAGGTCAACTCTTCCGAAATGTCGAAATCACCCAGCACGGTGTGTTCTTCATTGAAGATGGCGCTGGGTTTCAAGGCGAGCAATGACCCCACGTCATCTGTGGTGCTGCGACCCGAAACCGAAACCAAGGTACGAGCTGTCCAGGCACCATAGATCTTGTCTTTTCCCAGAAATTCAAAACCCTGCCGCCAACTGACATCCGTGACCACTGTAGTGGTGGCCACCAGACTGTCGGTGGCGGCCTGAACCAAATCGTAATCACCCAATCCAGGCCCCAGATAATCACCATCTTCGTTATAATCACCCAGGCCTTCCCCCACAAAAACAATTTGCCGGTCCAGCACCCGGGAACGGCTGTTATCCAGTCGGTAACCGACAGACCAATCGCTGGCGGTTTTGTCCCAATGGCCCGAGAGATTCAAACGACCCAGCCGGGTGGTCTGTTCCGGTCCGCCGGGTTGCAATATTTGCCGCACCGTTCCTTCACCGACCAGGCGCATTCCACCGACCAGGGATGAGGTTATACCCGCCACATAGGTGCGGCTGTCCCGTTCCGTCTGCCAGGATCCGCTCACCAGAGAATCGGCCAATCCGCGTTTGAAGGAAAGGCGCCAATCCACAGCCCGCTCAGCAGTGGATTTGAGTCCAAAACCAATTTCCTCCAGACGAAAACCGGCTGCCCTGGTGCCTTGAATGGCACCATCCTGCCAGGACTGGAAATGGTAGATTGCATTGGGTTCAATGGGTCCCAAGCCCCAACGAATCTGGTGCAAACGGCTGATCCGGTTGATATCCAGGGGATCAACAACATCGGAGGCATTGGCGGATTGTTCACGATGAAGACCGGAGGCTGCCCCCAGGGTCCAATTCGCCTGCCCGAAGAGCTGGTCCGCCGTCAGATCATTTCCATGGCTCAAATTGCCCCAAGTCCCTTTGATTTCCAGTTTTTTACGCGCCTCACCCAATTTCCAGATGGCCGAGGCACCGGTTTCGCGGTCGCTTTGATCCAGGAAACCGGATCTCCGGGCTCGATCGGATAACCCCCAGCGGTCATAATCGAACACCGTTTTGTGGACTTGAAAAGGCTTGAACCCTTCTTCACTCTTTTCCCAGAAACCATCCAAAGCCAAGGACCCCAAAGACTGCCCAGCCAGCCGGAGTCCCTGGGGGGCCACTCGGGCATTGAGCCGACCGGCATTGGATTTGTTGTCCCCGTTGTCAATTTCTGATAGCTGGTTCAGGTCCAGATTACCAAAATTCCATTCGGCATTGAGATGGGTCGAGTTGGAATCGCCGAGAGTACCGGTTAAGGTGGCAATGCTTTGCATCTGAGGTCGATCCAGGGGCCGTCCAATCAAATAATTTCCGTTGCCGTCACCCTTGTGGACAAAAACCTTTTGACCGGTTTCGGTCAGGAAATCAAGAGTATAATCTCCCCGGTCAGTGCCCACAAAAAAGAGGTTCAGATTGTAATCTCCACCAGTGGCATTGTAAACGTATATGGTTTTGCCGTTGTCGTCGGCCTCATCATACAGTCCAAGTCCGGGCAGAGAGGCCGATACGCCCGACGCCACGGCCAGAAGGGGATCATCGCCGGCGGCGGCCAAAATGGTTTCATCTTCCGGCGAAAGTTCCCCGGTGCGCAAACGATGGGGATCGTCTTTTTCTCGAATGATCCGGGCATAAAAACTTCCTGGGACCTGGATCCCAGGCAATTGGAACCGGGCCCCGCCTCCTCCACCCATCACGGTTCTTCCGTAAGGCCCTTCACCTTGTTCGTACTCTACGACGATGGTTGATTCGGCGGTGATCAAGCGGCGGTAGGTGAAAGTTACACTGCCGCGAATGTAGTCGACGGTATAGTCACGATCCGCACCTCGAACCAGAACCTGACCATCAAGGGTGACCTGCTCACTCCCGGCCACCAGAAACAGATTTTGCCCGCCTCCGGCGCCTCCCAGAAAATACGGACCCTGGTTTGATTCCTGTCCGCGAATTTGCAGGGTTCGATAAAGCCCCCGGGGAGAGCCTGCCAGCACTTCAAAGTCGGTTTGTCCAGGATGCGCCTCAAGGGAAAACCCCTGCAACTTGCGCCGGTAATTGCCAAAAGTGGTGCCTGAACGCCTGGCCACAAAATCACCCAATGTAGCAGCCCAGTTTTTGGCCCTCATTTCCACCAACACCTTGTCGATGTCCCGCAATTCCTCGGTGTTTCCTTCCGGAATGACCGGCAGGTTATCATCGGAGAGAAATGCGCGCACGGCGATGTCATCAGTCAGTTGGCCCATGATGGTCAACCGCAGATTCTGATCCACGGTCATTTCCCGGCGATTGCCGCTGCTGACCTGAATTGTTTTGCTGCCACTGACCTCCAGGTTTCCACTGCGCCACATGTTGTCTTCAAAGGATTGTCCCGGGGTAGTCAAAACCCCCGTCACCGGATCCCGCTGGGGAGGTTTGGCCATGGGACGCAGGTCTTGACGAGGAGGCAGGGCCACAGGCAGAAAGTAGTATTGAACCACCACCAGGACTTTCTCGTCGCCAGTGGACCAGGGACGCAATGGAATGATCACGCCGGAACGAGCCTGGACCTGGAAGTCCTCTCCCAGGTGCCATTTTCGACCATCCACAAATAGGCGAACCGATGGACGGTCCAGATAATTGTGGGCTAATTTCAGGGGGTTGTCCTTGGCAGGACCCAGAATGAACTCGGTTTCTTCACGATGGCTGGAGCTTGGGGGTGAATTTTCACTGCCGTAGCTCTGATTGGGACGGGCCAACAAGAAAAGCAGGCATAACTGCAGGGAGATCAGCAGGCACAACGAGGCGATCGGACCCGTTAGCCGGGCGATGCTCATTCGTAAATAATCCGATAAACCAGGATTGCCTGACGAGAACGGTCGGTCACCGCCAATTGATCTGCCGGTCCCACAGCCAAATCAACAGGCGTTTCTAGCATTGGGGTCACGGTCATTTCAGGGCCACTGGAAAACAAGATGCGCAGGTTTCGGGCAAAAACATGAATCTTGCCACCGGCCTGGTCAGACACAAAAATGTTGCCATACCGGTCAGTGGCCACTCCTGACGGTGAAAGAAAAACATTATTCGGATCGTATCGCCCACCCACGGTGCTTTCAAAAAAACCAGTTCGCCCATAAATGCAGAGGCGGGAGTTCCCGGTGTCTGCCACAACAATGCGACCATCAGGCAGGAAATCGATGCCCCCGATTCCAGAAAACTGGTCATCCTGCACGCCCGGTTCTCCCAGGCGGCTGGTCAAATTCAGGAAGGCGTCCAGCTGCAGGATCTGCTCCTCCGATTGGTCCGTCACCACCATGCTGCCATCCCGGTCCACGGCAAAAGACCCCGGTCGAGTCATGATGCCGGGGTCGATGCGTCGCATATCCAGGAGCTGGTCCTGGTAGGCTCCAGAAAGATCAAAGCGCTGCACGGTGTTGGAGCCGTTGTCCAGCACCAGAACCTTGAAGCCATCCACGGCCACATCCACAGGGTGGTAAGGTCGAACAATGGGTTGATCAAATTCATACCAGCGATCGTTGCTGGAATCCAGACCGTAGACTTTCCCCCGCTTTTCATCACAGAAAACCAACGAACCATCACTGGTGTAAATGCACCCGGCCAAACCTTCCAGGGGAAAATAAGGGGCATTGGCAACATTTTCAAAAGACCGCACGAATTCCAGGGCCACTGGAGTGGAGCCTGCTTTGGGAATAAACTGCCCTGTCTTTTGAGACGACTGACCGCTTCCACCAGCACAAGCGACCAGCTGCAGCATGACAATCAACAACAAAAGAATATCCGCGCGAAATTTCATTAGAAACTCCTGGAAACAACACACTGGGCACCGGGATTTTGCCAAGATGGCAACACCTCAACCCCCAATGTCATACCCAAAACTTCAGTTTCCACCGCACCGGGCTTGTTGCCAGCACCAATAACCGCATCCACCACTGAAATGACCCGGTTGACCACAGCAAAGAGGATCATGAAATCACGACGGTCGTAGGCGGTGTTGGCATCAGCACGCAAAATCCGGTATTCAGTGCGACGGTCATCGTTCACCCATTGCCAGGTGTCGGCACCGGAAACCAACCCACTGATACTCTCTTGCAAAGCCCGGGCTTCACGCCTGCGGGAATCGTTGTAGGCATCGCTGTCCATATAGCGGCCAACACTTTGCCAATAGGACTCGGCATGCTCCCCGCGGGTTCCAGCATAGATGGAGGAATAATCCTGAGCGGATTCCATCCGGCTATCACCCTGGGCATCAAAAACAAAATAGGCAACCCAAATACCTACTTCCACCCCCGCCATGATGTAGCCCTTTTTGTTCTGGCCGTTGTAAAACTGGCCAGTGCCCGGAAAGATGGCAGAGAAAACGCCGGCCTTGACCTTTTCGCCCGTATTGGATGGACCACTATCATCAGCTTCCTCTTCTTCAGGAGCCTGGGTACCACCGCCAAATTCATCAGGCTGGTTCATGCTGTCACCACCGATTTGGTCCAAAGCAAAGCCGACAGAAGCACCACTGCCATGCCACAGACTGGAAGGGCTGGCCCCGGTGACAATCAATTCGGTTTGCAAAAAAGCTGTATTGGCGGGCAGTTCCAGGGCCACAGCACCGGTGGCAGAGAAAAACCAGGACCCGCAAAATACCAGGATACCCAGGTAAGTGCCTGGCTTCTTCCAAAAGGATCGCAATTTCATGAAACTCATCAGGTCGGGCTCCTCTTAGGGGCTAAAATTCTAGAACGATACTTTGGCTGCCATCACACCACGGGTAAAACCGTAGGGTTGGGCAATGATTTCAACCGAATGACCGGACACTTCAAGATTATTCTCCGGACCGCCTCCGAGCAACCCTTGCAGGTAGGCCACCTGCAGGACACTGAAAACACGCATGCCGATGTTCACATACAACCACCGATCCCGGGTTTTGAAGGCATCATTGCTCTCAAGACGCATGGCTCGATAGGTCTCGCGATTCTCGCTGACCCAGGGCTGACGCAGATCACTGATGGTGTTGGTCGGTTCATAGTCGTATTCGGGATGAGCGATGCTGGCCCGTGTGTAATCGTCCCAGCCAAAAATGAACTGGTCCCATTTTCCCAGATTTTCATAGTATTCGCGAAGGTCGTCTTCCTTGCTCACATACAGGGGAAGGTTGCCCAGTTCAGAGACATCGGTCACCGGGTCAATGTTCGGAAAATAAAGCGCCCCTTCGCCGGCTCGCTCCAGATCAGTGCTGGCCGGGTTGTAGGCTTCGACCAACCGCTCGTCGGTGTAATGTTCGTCGGCGTAGGCGTAATATTCAGTCCTGAGGTCTTCCCCATCATTGTGGTACTTGCTGACCTGGGTCCAGGCAAAAATATCCACGGCCATCATCACGTAACCACGTTTGTATCCCATGATGGCTTCACCCGAACCAGGCAAAACCAGGGAAGCCAGCATGGTCAAACCCGCACCGGCACCCTTGCCACTGTATTCTTCTTCGGAATCCAATTCGTAGCCTGCGCCCCCCACATCGGAGCCAAACTCACTTTGGTCAAAACTCAAACCGGTCAGGGCCATGGTTTCCAGACTGTCATGCTGGAGCAGCCAGGCAGCGCGGGTTTGCCCCAAGGCCAACATATCGGCTTCGGCTGAGGCCAGACCGAAAAAGACCGTCATTACAAGTAAAAGGACCATCCCGGCGGTGGGCCATTGGTTGTGCAAAAACATTTTTTCCTCCCTCTGGAAAATGGAACTCATCGTTCCACCGCCAGAGTCATGGTTTTGGTTTCAGTACCGTTTGCTCCCGGGAATACAAGTCGTCCCAGGTAAAGGCCACTGGCCAGATTGGAAATATCCAATCGATTTTCATTGATAGCATCGGCAACAGTGGTGAATTCCGCCCGTTTCACCTCTTCGCCCTGCAGGTTGTAAAGGACAAATCGAGCTGATCCCTGTGTGTGGGCAAAGAAGCGAATGGTGACATCACCTTCGTGCACTGGATTGGGATACATGATCACCCGATCCATCTCATCAGCCATTGGCGACGCAGTCCCAAAACTGCGAGGAGGTCCAACACGGCCTGTTCGTGTGCTGCCTCCCAGAGGCCCCAACCAACGACTGGTGAATTCATCGGACGCCGATTCAGTTGCCAGACCATAGGTGACAACCCGTCCATTGACATGGTTCCGGTCAAAGGGTTCAGTGGCATATCCACCGGGCGAGATCATCCAAAGCTGGTTGTTGCTTGCGGCATCATCACCAAAGGCCAAACCAGGCATGCCTTCATCGGACCAACGGAAAGGCATATTGCCCAACAATTCACCTGTGGCGCTGAGTCCAATCAAATGGCCACCGGTTGTGTTGTAATAAATTTCATTGATTTTGTTGCCTGTACCATCGGCTACAATGAGTGGCCCCACAATGCGGGTGCTGTCGGGCAAAGGGAACAATTCGAAGAGACGACTGGGGAAACCACGCACACCAACGCCATCGGTGTGGAAAGCAAAAATGCGTTCGGCCGTGGCCAGGATGAGATCGCTGCGGCCATCAGCATCCACGTCGGCGATGGCCGGCTCGCAAACCAGAGCAGTGTCGAAATTGCCAAAGTCAACTGCCGTTGTTCCCGCTTCCGAGGTTGTTTTCAAGACCCCGGAATCGTCGAACGCCGCCAGGACAAAATTTTCGGGGTAATCCACAACCGCCAGATGGATTTGCCCTTCTGGAGCTCTCTCCCAGGGATAATCAACAACTGATTGGGGGTCCATGAAGGGCGTTTCGGACAAATTATCAGTGGTCCCCAAAACCAGCATGTCCCTCAGTGCTCCACTATGGGCAATGTAAATTTGGGGCTGGGATATCACCCTCGAAGAGAGTTCAACAGCTTCCACCAACTCACCCGTGGTGGCTCGATAAAAATTCAAGGAATCGGGAGCAACCACACAGGCAAGGATCTTTTGGGCTTGGTCATCCACGCCTGCCACTGGAGCGTAGAGAAGACTGTCTCCCGCACTCACACTCCACAGGAGAACGGGGTTGCCGGAGGTGGACAGAACCACACAGCCCAGGGTGCCTGCTTTGGTCCCAAAAACCACAAGAGGATTGGCCGCTGTGGGGTCCAGCACCAAGGGTGGACCGGCCAAAGGAGCATCCAGGGCCAGAATGACACCATCATTTTCGTCGGCAGGAGGTGGCCAGGGTGCGGCTCCATCTGCCCTGATGGCGTAAAGTGAAGAGGGAAAACCTCCCCCGTCCCAGTTTTCACCAGGACCATCCGAAAAGACCAGGATTGATTGGCTGCCCACAGTCACAGGAGTCAAAGTGGATGAATCCAGTTGACGGGGACCAGCGCTGCCACCAGCAGCGGCGGCTTCATCTTCACCCACTGAAGCGACTTCCCAAGGGAAGCCGGGATTCACCGGTTGCACCGAGGCGCCAAAGCGCATCACGCTGGAAGACCGGAATCCGTTGGGCCTGATATCAGTCAGCGAGACACCGGACCAGGAACGATCAAAGTTACGGCTGGAAGGAACACCATCGGGGAGCAGGTCGGTCGATAGGCCGTTGTTGCCGAATGGATCCCGCGCCGAACCATACCACCCCAGAACGTAGGCATCCAAAACGCCAATATCCTGGATACCATCAGCTTCCACCAGACGCAAGCCATCGCCAAAAGCGTTGATGGTGTTGTCGGCCAGAT
>JAUUYW010000506.1 GCA_030590265.1 Candidatus Krumholzibacteriia bacterium | reverse complement strand
GCGGACCTTTGGTCAACACCGCCGGTGAAGTTGTGGGCATCAATACGTTTATCTTCAGTGACGGGGGAGGCAGTGTAGGTATTGGGTTTGCTGTTCCGGCGTCCCGGGTGAAGCAGGTATTGAATGAAATTCGCCGCTATGGACATGACAGGGGCTTCAACTTGGGCTTCACCCTGCAAAAGTTATCCCAGGGAATGGTGGAGTACCTGGGTCTCAACGATCCGGTGGGTTTTTTGGTTTTGTCAGTTTTGCCCGGTTCACCGGCCTGGAAAGCGGGGCTGCGACCCCGGGATATTGTTCGTGAAGTTGAAGGCCACCCTCTGACTTCAAGGGATGTTATGTACCGACTGATTTATGAAGCCCAGGTTGGCGACAGTCTGGTCTTTCGTGCGGAACGCGACAAGAATATTTTCAATGGAATCATCATCATCGAAGAATCACAGTAGGCCTGCTGGCCTGAAGGAGAGAAAGTGACAGAACAGAGCAGCAACAACCAACCGCCTTTGATTTTGGTTACGGGTGGGGCCGGTTTCATGGGTATCAATCTCATCCGGTATTTGTTGAACCAGGACGTGAAAATTCGTTCCCTCGATTACGCTGAGTTCGACTACGCCGATTGCAATGATCTCATTGAAATCCATACTGGGGATATTCGTGATGCCGAGGCAGTGGACAAAGCCATGCAGGGTGTGGATCTTGTGATTCACTGCGCCATGGCCTTGCCTCTCTATTCTGAAAAAGACATCATGACCACGGGCATCGACGGCACTCGGTTGCTGTTGGAAAAAGCCCGGGATCATTCGGTGGATCGTTTTGTGCATGTGTCATCGACGGCGGTTTATGGCATTCCCGATCATCACCCTTTGCTGGAAACCGATGATCTTGATGGCGTCGGCCCTTATGGCAACGCCAAGGTGATGGCCGAAGAAGTGTGTCTGGAATTCCGCAAGGGTGGAATGATTGTGCCCATCATCCGACCCAAGAGTTTTATTGGCCCGGAGCGGCTGGGTGTGTTTGCCCTGCTGTACGATTGGGCCATGGACGGCCGTGGATTCCCCATGATCGGTGATGGGAAAAATCGCTACCAATTGTTGGACGTGGAAGACCTGAGCCAGTCCTGTTGGCTTTGCTGCACGTTGCCCGAAGAAACCGTCAATGATACTTTCAATATTGGTGCCGGCCAGTACACCACCATGGGTGAAGATTGGCAGGCGGTTTTGGACCACGCGGGACACGGGGGACAGGTCAAGGGGTTCCCGGCCATGCCTGCCATCTGGGCGCTGCGCATTCTGGACAAGCTGGGGCTGTCGCCTCTTTACAAGTGGGTTTATGAAACCGCTGCCACCGACAGTTTTGTATCCATCGACAAAGCCGTCAGAGTTTTGGGCTACGAGCCAAAGCATTCCAACAAGGACGCCCTGATTCGCAACTTTGAATGGTACATTGCCAACCTGGAACACTTTTCCGAACAGTCCGGCGTAACTCATCGAGTGCCCTGGAAGCAGGGTGCCTTGGGCATCGTCAAAAAGTTCTTCTAGCAAGGAGTAAGATTCGTGATTGCAGTTACGGGAGCAGCCGGTTTCATCGGCAGTAATATTGTTTGGGAGCTGAATCGCCGGGGTGTCGACAATATCATCGTGGTCGATATTTACGGAACCGACGAGGGAAATGAAAACCTCCTTCCCCTGCGTTATGACAGGTATTTGCCCAAGGATGAGTTTCGATCCTGGCTGGCCGATCCCGTCAACGCGTCCCAGCTGGATGTTCTCTACCATCTCGGGGCCTGCAGCAGCACAACTGAAACCAATGCCGATTTTCTGGACAGTAACAACTTTGGTTACACTCGTGATTTGTGTCTGTCCTGCCTGACTGCCGGTGTGCGTTTCATCAATGCCAGCAGTGCGGCCACCTATGGCGATGGTGAGTTCGGTTATGATGACGATCATGCGGGCCTGCGCCAACTCAAACCATTGAATCTCTACGCCAAATCAAAACAGGATTTCGATCTTTGGGCCTTGGCTGAAGGGTGTCTGGACAAAATCGTCTGCCTGAAATATTTCAATGTTTATGGTCCCAACGAATGGCACAAGGGCGACATGCGCTCCATGGTTTGCAAAGGGTATGAACAAATCAAGGCCAATGGATTGGTCAAACTCTTCGAATCTGATCGGCCGGAATTTCCAGACGGTGGGCAGCAGAGGGATTTTGTCTACGTCAAGGACGCGGTGGACATGACTCTCTGGTTTGCAGACAAACCTGAGGTGAGTGGAATCTTCAATGTGGGAACCGGCGAAGCCAACGATTGGAACCGTTTGATCAGTGCAATTTTTCGGGCCATGGATAGGGAGCCAAATCTTGAAT
>JAUUYW010000340.1 GCA_030590265.1 Candidatus Krumholzibacteriia bacterium | reverse complement strand
TAGTTTCAGGGGTTTGTGCATAAATAATTTTGCATTATCAATACCATTATTGTCGTCTTTAAAAGCATATATGAGAACTGAAAATCATATTCATCATTCATTATTTTGCAAAAAAACTCAGATTTCGCAGATACTAATCCACAATTTCAAAGTGTCCCGTTTCATCGTTGAAGTTGAACACCTCACCCGTCTCGATGATGTAATACCAACCCAGAACCTTCAATGATCCAGACAATACCCGCTCACGAATGAAGGGATAAGAAAGCAGGTTCTCCATCTGAACCAGAATATTGACCTCTTCAGTTATCCACTCTCGCTCGGCGGCACTATCTCCTTTCATCAGACGGGTTACCCGCTCTGGCACGTCTCGGATAACCTCTAGCCATTTGAGAAGATTGGGCATGTTCTTCAATTTTTCGGGCGATGTGTTCAGGGCATAACAACCACCGCAATTGCTGTGTCCACAAACAACGATGGTATCGACCTCAAGGGCCAGCACTCCATATTCGATGGCCGAAGCGGTGGCTACGAATCGATCGCCAAGGTGGAATGGCGGGACAATATTCGCCACATTGCGCACCAGAAAAAGCTCACCTGGGGTGGTTTTTGTGATCAGGGTCGGCACCACCCGGGAATCACTGCAGCAAATGAAAAGGGTGTGCGGATTCTGACTGTTTTTAAGGTCATTAAACAGTTCCCGGTGGGCTTCAAAATCCTCCGACTGGAAGTCGAGGATTCCTTTGAAGAGTTTTTTCATGTCCTTGGTTCTCCAGGTAGTTGGGTTTTCTGATGCGGCAGCATAGCATCAGGACCCCGGTGTGGAAAGTCCAAGGTTGACCCCTCATCATTCGTCAATCCCGCCTCCACCCCCGGTGTTGACTTTAACAAAGAGCCGATTGGCTTGGACCACCTCATCGGGATTGCTCAGAACCACACCTGATTCCCCATTGGATTTTCCCTTGTCCACCAAGGGGTCCGAAGGCGGGTTTTGAGCAAGCAACCCCTCACCCCAGGCAATTAAAACCAGTTGCAATTCATCCTGGTCCACCAACCCCCGTCCCACAACATGGTTGAGTTCGGTGGCAAAAAGCTCAGCCAGCAGCTTGTAATATGGTTCGATGGAGTCATTGGAAAGAAGAGCATAGGCTTCCTGCAACTCCTGACCTGGGGTAAAAGAATAATTTGATTTCAGGAACAAACTCTGAACCTCGGCCAGCATTTCCAACAGGGTTTTTCCGTTGTAGGCCCTGCGTTCATGATCATCAAACAGCGCAGATCGGAATTCTTCTTGCCAATAACCCAATGTTTGTCCGTCAGTGGGCAAGTCTCCGTTGTACAAATCAATGACGATATTTCGATGCAGGGTATTGAACCCAAAATTGTTGTGGGGAGAATCGGGCGGAACAGTGACTTCCCTGGAAAGGGATGTGGTGGCCACAAAGGATTCAGCAAGACGGCTGTTGAAATAATCAGAATCCTCATCCAGGGGCAAACTGATGGTGAAGGTCCCGTCCAGTTTACGGAAACTGTAAACGCCGAACTGATCGGTTGCCATGGTGAGGATTGACCCCTCGCTGTCGATCAACTCCACCAGAACATTGGCGATGCCGGACTCCTGCTCCGGGTTCAACTGGCCGTCATTGTCGGCATCCACAAAGACCCGACCGGAGATATCGAAACCTTGGCAAGGCCCGGGAACAACGGCCACTTCCGTTTCATTCCCCTCGGTTAGTGAGGCGTGCACTTCTCCCAAGGGCACGATGCCAGGGAATGTGATGGAATATTGGCGGGCGTATTGGTGATCTGTTTCGGTCATCAGAGTCCACTGAACACCGTAAAACGCCGGGTCGGAGTTGGAAGAAACAACAATGGCGTTGTTCGGGATGAAGGACAGGGGCTCAGGGGCGCAATCGGGCAACTGGATCACGAAATTTCTCAAAGCAGGCTCGGAACCGGGACCACGCAAAGTCCAGGTGAAGGTGGTGGAATCGGCCGTTTCAGTGCGACCCTCGAAAGTGATTTTAAAGGAATTCAGCAGGATGTTGGATCTGGATTTCACCTGGGTTTCGGGCCCTCGAAGATCGTTGCCAAAAAATGTATCTGTGGCGCTCTCCTCCTTCCCGCACCCACTAAGGGCCATGACCAGGGTAAACCCCACAAAAACCATCTTCCGTATGGATAGCATATTGATCCCTCCTAATTGGCATTCTTATTTGCAATTTCACTTCTCAACTGATCCAGAGAATCGGCACGGGCCGGATAATTCGCCTCACGCATGACCCTTGAGTAATCCAGCAGGATCTCCTCCAGATCAGGATGATCCGCCCCCAGGGAATTGGAATAAATGAGCACCGCCCGGTCAAAATTTTCCAGGGCCTCATCCGTTTGTCCCAGTTCGTGCTTCAGACAAGCAATGTCGCGCAAGGTCCAGGCGACATCCGGGTGCTCCGGCCCCAGGGAATTTTCTCGAATGGCCAGGGCTTGTTCGTAGAAAGGCGCTGCCTTGCCGAACATGCCCTGGTCTCGATAGAGGTTGGCAAGGTTGTTGAGGGTCCTGGCCACTTCGGGGTGGTCCGACCCCAAACTTTTTTCCTTGATCTTCAGGGAGCGCAGATAAAGGGGTTCCGCTTCCTGATATCTTCCCATTTCCTGGTGAAGCAAGGCCAAATTGTTGAGAGACCTGGCAAATCGTGGATGGTCGGGCCCAAGGACTTTTTCATAAATAACGGCAGATTCCTCATAGCGAGGCAAAGCATCTTCGTATCGATCCTGATGGTGGTAAAGAAGAGCAAGGTTGTTCAATCCCTTGGCAATGTCGGCATGATCAGTCCCGTAGGCCCGGCGCCAGAGATCCAAGGCCTGGAAGTACAGGGCTTCTGATTTGTCATAATTCCCTCTTTGAAAATTCTGGATGGCCAGGCTATTGAAACTCTTGGCCACCTGGGGATCGTCCGGGCCCAGGACCGCCACATAGATTTCATGGGACCGATTGTACAGGGGTTCCGCTTCGTCAAAACGACCCTGCCGTCGATAAACACCAGCCAATTCTCCCAGGCCGCGGGCCAGCTGCAGGTTGTTCTGTCCCTGTTTCCATCCATCAGGTCCAAAGCCTGGTTGAGCATGGCTTCGGCCTGGGCATATTTGGCTTGATCGATGTAAACCTCAGCCAGATCGGCCTGGCTGGTTGCCAAAACCAGAGGGCTGCTGCCGGGAGTGGATTCCAGCAAGGCCAAGGCCGATTCCAACTTGGGGCTGGCGTCATCGTACAAACCAAGGTTGCGATACACCTTGCCGATGGTGTTCATGAGCCGTGATTGGGTCAGGGGTTGGTCAACCAACTCGGATTCGATTCGCTGGGAGCCGGCATCCAAAATCTCGCGAGCAGTAATGGTATTGCCACGGGCCTGGCCGGGATCCGAAACTTCGAAAAGCTCCACCAGGAAATCAGAGACCTGGCGGGCCGCTTCAGCTTCCCTCTGGGCATGCTGCTCAGCGCGGATCGCCCGGATCAGGCCTACAGTGGTACCGGCAATTCCCAGGATGATCGCCGTCAGGACAAAAGCAGCGGCACCCACCCAAACCCGGTTGCGACGGACGAACTTTTGCATTCGGTAGGTGGGCGAGGGAGGACAAGCCAGCACCGGTTCGAATTGCAGGTGGCGGCGAATATCCATGGCCAGGGCGTTGGCTGTCTGGTAACGCCGAACCTTTTCTTTCTCCAAAGCCTTCATGGTTATCCAGTCCAGATCGCCGCTTAAAGAGCGGCGCAAACCATCAAGGCCTACCGCACGTTCGAGAGCCACAGTCTCGATGGAAGCCCCACTACTCGAAGACATGGTTTTCAGCCTGGTGCTGGGTTTTTGGGGCTCCACTTCCCTGATGATCCGCAAGATTTCCTGGAAACCCTTCTCCTTGAGATCGGCCGTGGAAAAAGGAAGTTCTCCAACCAACAACTCGTATAACAGAACTCCAAGGGCGTACACATCGGTGGTAGTGTCCACCCCCGCGCTATCCATGTTCGCCTGTTCAGGGCTCATGTACTCAGGGGTTCCGACCAGTTGCCCCACACCAGTTTGCATGGTGGAACTCATCAGGCCATCGTCAATAAC
>JAUUYW010000354.1 GCA_030590265.1 Candidatus Krumholzibacteriia bacterium | reverse complement strand
TTCGTCTTCAGCAAATCCACCCGGGAATATTTGCCGGCTTCCTGGCCCAGCTCAATGTGGCCGACGAGAGAATCCAAAGCTTTCAACTCTTCCTGCCAGGCATTAATTTGGGCATCGATGGATAACAGATTGACGTAAGTCATCAACACCTGATGCCTGGTTCCCAAAATGGCACGGCCCATATTTCGGCGGCTGGCGGTGGCGGTGAGGCGGGCTGCATCGCTGCTCCCACTGACTGAGCCACCAGCAAACAGTGGCATCCGGTAGGCCAGTGACCAGAATGCGTAGCGGTCATCAAAAGGCATGGTCGACACTCCACCAGCCATCATTTCCGAGTTGATGGGACGGATCAGGGTATCATCCCCGTTCATGGCCAATCCGCCACTGAGTGTCAACTCACCCAGCCATCGGTTTTTTTCCGACTGGGCCTGGCTCTCATGAGCCATGGTTCCGGCCTCCACGGCCTGGAGATGGGGGTTGGCTTCCATGGCGCGGTTGAGGGCATCGTCCAGGGTCAGCAGGACAGGATCTGCCTCCGCACCAAGGGCCATGGTTGAAAGAACAAATATGTTCAGCAGGAGAATTGCTCCAAGGGATCGGATCATCCGACCACTCCTTTCAAGAAGATATCAAGGGCCGGGCCTCTGGCTGTCAGAGTGCTAATTTTTTGGGAGCTCAGCAGGTAACGGGTGGTGATGGCCTGGGCCGAGCCCAGAAAAACCAAAGCCGCTGCTGCGGGATCGACATGGGGTAGGATCTCTCCCCGGGCGGCTGCTATTTTCAGATATCCTGAAATGCGGGCATTCTGGCTCTGGAACATCTTCTGGAGTGCTTCCCGGGTGACCTGATCGCGGTTGAAAGCAGATTCCGAGAGGAAGAGAATGGTCACTCCCTGCACCTTTTCGAGGTAATCCAGAAGGCCGTCGAAATATTTGGGGAGAAAGATTTCCGGCGGTTCGTCCTGGTTGAATTGCTGGAATAATTCCTCAAAACATCCAGAGACTTTCCGGATCAGGCTGATGACCAGGTCCTGCTTGTTTTTGAAGTGCCGGTACATGGCTGGTTCGGTGAACCCCATGCGGCGGGCCACTTTGCTCATGGTCAACTCGCCCAGGCCATTTTCAATGATCAGTTCCATGGCTTGTTCGAGGATGACTTCTTGGCGGTTTGTGGTCACGGATTACCCCTTAGTTAGTTATAGATAACTAACCTAATGGGGAATCCCTAGTTAGTCAAGGGGCATTGCAGATTTCTACACAATAGAAATCATCCCCCTGGGGGGATGATGGAACGTCATGATTTTAGCAGTTTACAGAGGAGATCAGGCTCCCGGGAATTTGGTGAGCACCCCATTCTGGTAGGCCTCATAAGCGTCCTTGATATTCATTTCGCCAGCCCCCACATAGATTTCCATCCCCGTTGCTTTAAGGACCGTTGCCGCGTTGCCACCAGGACCATTGCCTGTGATAAGAATTTTTGCACCAAACTCAGCCAGCTTTTGGGCCGTCTTTGGTCCGGCGCCATGGGCTTCGTTCTCGATGGCTGTGTTGTCGAAAGTCTCAATCTCCTTGGACTCATCATCATAAACAAAAAAGAACTGAGTTCTCCCAAAACGGGGATCCATGGGAGAGTCCCAATCGGTGCCTTTGGCGGTGAAGACAAGTTTCATTTCATACTCCAGTTTGAAGTGGGGAGAAACCTCCCCAGGTTTATTCGGTTACAACCAATTGCTTAATATTCTCCCAACATACCCCAACCATTTCAGCCAGTTCTGAATCCCATTCCACGATGGTTTGACCATTGGTGATGGCCGCCGTGAAAGCTTCGTTGTAAGGGATTTCGGCCAGGTTGGTGATGTCTTCTTCCTTTAGGAAAGCCCTGATGCCTGCCAAAACCTCGGCATTCAAATCAGCCTTGTTGATGATGCATCCAGCCTTGATGCCGAACATCTTCACCAGCTGGTGAACCCGCTTCAGATCGTGCAGACCTGAGACCGTGGGCTCGGTGACAAGGACTGCCAGTGACGCACCGGAAAGCGAGGACACAACCGGACAGCCAATTCCTGGCGATCCGTCCACCAGGATCAGATTCTTGCCCTCTTGTTCGGCCACAATTTTGGCCTGGTCCTTCACCTTGGTCACCAGCTTGCCTGAATTGTCGGCCCCGATCTTCAACCGCGCGTGGATCATGGTCGTTCCGGTTCGAATGCTTGATTTGAACCAACTGCCAACTTGCTGCTCAATGTTGGTGATCGCTTCGGTGGGGCAGATCCTGGCGCAGTAGCCACAACCTTCACAGCCGATTTCATCGACGATGTACCGGCCATCGATCACTGGTATGGCGTCGAAGCGGCACACATTGGCGCAATCACCGCAGGCCGTGCAAAGGTCCTGGTCGATGACGGCCAACTCACCGCTGAAAAAGGCTTCTGTGTCTGCGAAATCCGGCTCCAGCAAAAGGTGCATATCGGCGGCATCCACATCACAGTCGGCCACAACCAGGTTTTTGCCACCGAGTACGGCAAATGACGCCGTGAGGGATGTTTTCCCGGTTCCACCCTTGCCGGAAATTACGACGATTTCTTTCATGAGTTGGAGCCCCCCGCCTGGGAGTGGATGAAGTTGGCGATGTCCTTGACCGCCACCATCACCTCGGGAATTTCCCGGTACAACAGCTTGCCCGCCGCATAGGTTTCAGCAATCAGGCGACTGTTGGGAATGCGGGCAATGAGGTCGATGCTTTCTTCCTCGCAATATTGCGGAACCTTGTCATCACCAATGCCATCCCGGTTCAAAACCACCACAAATTTTTTGCCCAGTTGCCGCACCGTTTCCACGGCCAGCTTCAGGTCGTGCAAGCCAAAGGGTGTGGGCTCGGTGACTAAAATGACCAGGTCCGCATCCTTGGTGGCTTCGATCACCGGACAGGATGTGCCCGGTGGAGCATCGAAAATCTTGATGGTCTCTGGAGGAAATTGTTCGTCCACAAAATCAATGGTTTGTTTGATCAGGGGCGACGAATGTTCCTCGCTGATCACCAATCGACTCTCAATGAAATTCAGATTCCCGATTTTGAAATGCTTGAGCTCGCCCATTTGTTTGGGCTGCATGGGCAGGGACGAAGTGGGGCAGAGTTCCGAACAGGCGTAGCAAGAATGACCGAGCTCGGGGAAGACCATGATGGCGTCGCCGATTTTCAGGACGGCGTTGGAATTGCACACTTCCTGGCAATTGCCGCAGAGGGTGCAATTTTCTTCTTCCCATTTAGGGATCATCTTGAACTTGGGCTCTTCATGGTGAAGCTCGCCCTGGAGGAAGAGCCCCGAGTTGGGCTCCTCCACATCAAGGTCGGCCAGCACCACCGGAGTGGTTTCGGCCATGAAGGTGGCGAGGTTGGTGGAAAGGGTGGTCTTCCCCGTCCCACCCTTGCCGCTGGCGATGGCGATCTTCATGGCTCAGTGCTCACAATTGGGTTCGTGGTCATCGCTGCCGTGATTGCAGAGGTTGTCACCTGTCTGCAACTCATTCCTGAGGAACTGTTCCACCAGGAAATGGGGCTCTTCCACACCAACGCCCATGTGGACTTCAATGTTGTTTTGTTGGAAGAGGTTTTGAGCCATCTGCCCCATGCCACCGGCGATGACGATGCTGACACCCTGGTCAGCCAGAAAGCGTGGATAGGTGCCGGGCTGATGGGCCGGCGGATCCATGAAGTTCATGATGCCCAGATCCGCCCCATCGACTTCGACCACGGCAAAGCTTTGGCAGTGTCCAAAATGGGCACAGGATTTTCCGTCAACGGTGGGGATGGCGAATTTTCTTTTCATGCGTGTCTCCTAATGGTCATTCAGTCTTAACCGTGTTTTACAGTTCGTTGATCTTGGCTTGGAGTG
>JAUUYW010000542.1 GCA_030590265.1 Candidatus Krumholzibacteriia bacterium | reverse complement strand
CAATGCGTGTGCCATGGGTCAGCAAGAAGAAAATATCTCAAAAGAGACTTAACTTAATTAGAAACAAGGAATTGGGAGTTATCTGAATTTTTCAAAAGAGATGGATTTATGGTATTTCAAAATGAAGGCGAGTCATTAACCGGTCAGCCGGTCAGAAATCTTGCACTGATCAAACGTTTGATTGAGGCTGGAGAAAGGGCATTCTACCGCCCAGGATTTTCTTCCAGGGGACCAGGCCCTGGTCATTGGGCTTGCCCTGCTCGTGGGAAGCCAGAAACTGTTCATGCGATTCTTCTTTGAGCACGACCATGGATCCTTCGTGCCGGTAAATGTAGTGCACCATATCTCCCAGGCGCAGAACCTGAATTTCCCTTTTCGGCCCCAAGGGCCAGACCGCTACCACTGAGGTATCGGCCGCAGCACCTTTTTTGTTGAGTTTACCCAAAAGCTTGAGAAACAGAAGCAACAGACCAAATACAACTGCCATTCCGCCAAGGGCCTGCCAAACAGAGCCCTGACTCCCCATGCCAAGTTTTCCAGTGTCCAAAGCTGCGTTGGCAAGAAAGCTCAGCATCATCACAGAACCCTCTTGAGGCGCTCGACACGGTTGAGCAATTTGGTGATGCGGACTGCAAAATGATCATCCACCACAACCACTTCACCGGAAGCCAGCAAAGCTCCATTGACCAGAATGTCCACCGGTTCGCTGACTTGTCGGGACAATTCCACCACTGAGCCGTTGGACAGATTGAGCACATCCCGGAATTTCAATCGGGTGCGGCCCAACTCCACTGTGATTTGCAGATTCACATCCAGGAGCATGTCCAGATTGGCGGTATCGGGAACATCTTCTCCCAAGTCACTCAGGATGGATTCCGATTCAAAATCATCACCTGGTCGATCTTCGGTGGCCAGGCCTTCACTCACATTGACATCCTCGGTGGTCATTCTCTACTCCTTCTCCAGTTTCTCGATCAATTTGACGGCGCGGTTCTGTCCGATGCGACCGGCTTCACCCATCCAGCTTGCTTGTCCCTCAATGTTCACCAGCAAAGGTGATTCCTTGCTTTGAGGAAGATGAATAATATCTCCCAAAGCCAAATTCATCACATCCTGAAGGGTTGTTTTGACCTCTCCCAGCTGCACGGTCATTTCGGTGCCGGTGCCCTGGATCATATCCAGAATGCGTTTGCGGTCGTCCTTCTTCTCGTGCTGGGTTCGCATCTCAACGGTGGTTTCAGGGTCGAAAATATCCCGCACCGGGCCAAAAGCCGCCTGGGGAAAGCCCAGCTCCACCATTCCTTCCACCGTATCCAGCTTCAACATGAATTTCATGATGATCATGGCTGTACCATCAGCCAGGCCGGTAAGGTAGTTGGGATTGTTTTCCAGACTTACAAAGGCCGGAGTAACTTCAAGCCACTTGGCAATGCCTTTACGGAAAATTTCGGTGAATCGGCCTATGAGGCCCGCGTTGATTCCCCGCTCGATTTCGGTGAATTCCCGGACATTATCCTCAGGATCCACAGTACCGCCCATCAGTTTCTTAAGGAAAATAAAAGACACCCCAAGGTCCACATGAACCATTGAATAGCCCTTCAGAGGGGCCAACGTGACAAATGCGGAGCAAGTAGGGTTGGGCAATTCATCAAGGTATTCGGAATATGTGCTCTGCCTCAGACCCTGGAAGTCAACAGTGGTGGTCATTCTGAACAGATTGGTAAAATCGATGGTACCGGTTTTGGCAAATGACTCACCTACAGCGTGCAGGTTTTGCTCAAAGGTGCGTGAGATGCTGTTTGGGCTGTTGAAGTCGTAACGTTTGCTACCCCCAGGACGGAGGTCTTCATCTGCCGAATCGGCATTCAGGACATCATCGAGGTCCATTCCCAAACCGTCATCCACATCCCCCGCCAGATCCTCGGCCGCGCCAATGGCAGCATCCAGATCCAGATCGTCCAGGGCATTGGTGTCCATGT
>JAUUYW010000231.1 GCA_030590265.1 Candidatus Krumholzibacteriia bacterium | reverse complement strand
GTATCGTCGTGCAGGTCAACGTGCGCGATCGGGATGTGGGCAGTTTTGTGTCCGAGGCCCGCCGCCGCATTGCTGCCGAGGTGGAAATGCCCCAGGGTTACTTCGTCAGTTTCGCCGGACAGTTCGAGCACATGGAACGTGCCCGTTTGCGGTTGATGTTCGTGGTGCCGGTGGCGCTTTTGTTGATTATTTTCCTGCTGTATTCGAGCACGGGGTCGTGGCGTGACGCAGGGATCATTTTTACTGCCGCGCCTTTTGCCACAGTGGGAGGTATTCTGGCCCTTTGGTTGAGGGGAATGCCGTACACCGTTTCATCGGGCATCGGTTTTGTGGCGGTGTCGGGTGTGGCTATGCTGGCCGGGTTGGTGATGGTCTCGACCATTAGCCGGATGCTGCGCAATGGCGTGGCCCTGGACGAAGCCATCGAGCAGAGTGCTCTGATGCGGTTGCGGCCAGTTTTGATGACGACGCTGGTGGCGGCTCTGGGGTTCGTGCCCATGGCTTTCAATACCGGTGTGGGAGCCGAGGTTCAGAGGCCTTTGGCTACGGTGGTTATTGGTGGTGTTTTGTCGGCCAACGCTCTAACCTTGGTGGTGTTGCCGGCCATTTACCGGGTGTTCGGGAAGGCCAGAAAGCCCGTAACATGATCTGAATAAATTGGTTACAAAACTTGAGCCTTGGTGGTCCGTGCTCTTTCCACGGATTCATGCTATACTATCTAGAACTAAAACTAAAAAACCTGTGTCAATTCACAGGTTTTTTGTCCCATCGGGTCACCAAAAACAAACCAATTTGGGAGAAGCCATTGCGTCTCGCTATTTTGGTCACGGCCTTTTGTCTCGCCCAGACCTGCGCCCTGGCTGATAATTTTGAAATCCTGGAAACCTATTCCAACCGGGCCGTACCATCTGGTTGGGTTCATCCGCCGGAGGGTTTTCAGGAGGGCAGTATTGTCGGAACCTATGTATCAAGTGAGCCATCGGAAATTGTAGCCGGTGGGAGTGGGTTCGAACAGCTTTCTTCGGACACCTGGCAGCGCACATTCACCTGGGATGAAAACCAGCCTGTATTGGTAGTTTTCAGGTCCTTGACAAGTGGAGCCACCGATACGACTTGGGCTTTTCCTGCCACAACTCCAACTCTTACCCCCGGGGCTCACGCCTATCCAGTTTTGTCGCTGCAGACAGATCCTTCGAATATCTGGTCGGATGCCCAGGGTCTCTATGTCTGGGGTGATGGCAATCCCAATTGGGATCAACGGGGTATCGAGTGGGAGCGAACCACCCAGCTGGACATGTGGGAAGCTGATGGCACTCCGGTCATGTCCCGAAACATCGGCCTGAGAATCAACGGAGGCTGGACCCGGGGCTTGCCCCAGAAATCGTGGCGCCTGTACTTCGATCATCACGCTGAACCAGTTTATCTTTACCATGATTTTTTTGGCGACGGCCCCACCGTCAGCCAGCGTATGCTATTGCGTCAGACCATGGGACCCCAGTATTTGTTGACGGATCACTGGGTCACCTCCATGTATCGTGAATTGGGCCACCTGACCAGTAGGTGGATCCCAGCGGTTACTTATCTCAATGGAGAATACTGGGGGATTTATTCCCTGCGTGAACGTCTGGACGACAAGTGGGCCACCGTGAGTCTGGGTTTCGATCCGGATGATATCATTCTGGTCAAGGATGGTATTACCGAGCACGGCGAGCCCTATGCCTGGTTCGATTTTCTCAATTGGGTCGGTGATTGGCAAGACCCCTCGGACCACAATTTCTTTGTGGGGGCCTCGCGTCGTCTGAACCTGCAAGCTTACACCGACTGGATTATCATCAACGCCTTCACGGCTAATTCCGAAAATGGATTTCGGCACAATCTGGTCATCATCCGCCAGCCCGATCAGCGCTGGAATTACGTCATGTGGGATGAGGATGATATTCTCTATCCGCAAAATCTTGAGGCGGAATTGTTGCGTTTCTATTCGGCGGGCAGCAATGAAGAATATGAACTCTACCGGCCACCGGTGAGTTATTTCGCGTCATATGGCGCAAATTTTCGCTACAGCCGCCTGTTTCGTCAGTTGATGGGCAATGCCGAGTACCGCACCTATTTCCGTGAGCGGGCCGATATTTTGCTCGATGGAGTTCTGGATGTTTCCAACGCCCAGGCCCGGTTTGATTCGTTGGTGGTTCTGTTCGAACCGGAGATTTCTCCGCACGCCCAGCGTTATCCAGGCGCGGGGCTGTGGAACCTGGCCCAGGCCGCGAACGACTACCAGGATTTTTTGGCTCTCCGAAGTCCGGTTTTTATCGACCACCTGGCCGAGTTTTTGGCTGATTTCATGGCCCCGGTGGAATTGAGTCAATTCTCCGTCACGACCCAGGCCCACGAGGTGGTTCTGCACTGGCAGACTGAAAGAGAGCGGGACAACACGGGTTTTGAAGTTTGGCGGGCCGTAGCCGATTCCACTGCCCTGGAACTGTTGGCAACCAGCGAACAATACCCGGGTCTGGTGGGTTCTCTCCACAGCGACGACCCGTTGCAATATTCTTTTGTCGATTTCAATGCCCCTGACGAAACTGCGATCTGGTACCAGCTACGGCATACCGATACCAGCGGAGAAACAGTTGTGCACAAATGGCTGGTGCAGGCCGGTCCTGCACCTTTGCCTGCCCTTGTGATCAACGAATTTTTGGCCAGCAACAATTCCACCAACGCTGATCCGGCCGGTGAGTTTGATGACTGGATCGAATTGTACAATCGCAGCAATCATAACCTGAATCTTGGGGACTACTTTCTGACCGATGATCTCAACAACCCCAGCAAGTGGCAATTGCCCACCATGACTTTGCGAGGCTCCGAGCATGTGCTGATCTGGTGTGACAACGATATGTTCCAGGAAGGGATCCATGCTTCGTTCAAACTCTCCGCTTCAGGAGAGCAGATCGGTTTGTTCCTGAATGACTCCGGCTTGGCTCTGCCAATCGACACCCTGGATTATGGACCCCAGGTATCAGACGTCAGTTATGGGCGTGTGTCAGATGGAAGTACAACCTGGCAGTTCTTCGAACAACCTACGCCTTCATCCGCCAACTCCGCCGTTTCGGCAGCTCCGGATGAATCGCTGACTGTTCTTCTCTCAGCCCCCCGCATTTCGCCCAATCCGAGTGGAGGCCAGATGGAGATTCGGTTCTCTTCTGGGCGATCCGGACCCGTGACCGTGGATGTTTTTGATACCCGGGGGTATCGGGTGCGCCGATTATTCGCCGAGAATTTACCTGCGGGCTCACAGGCGGTGGTTTGGGATCGGCGAGATGGGGATGGTCGCCTGGTTCCGGCAGGGGTTTATCTGGTCAAGATTCAAGCGGCCGGAACGGCAGTGACCGGGAAAATCGGTGTGGTTCGATGAGTTGAGTTGTGCCGGTCGGTTTTATCAACCCGGAATTAGTTCCTGCCAGTGGGAACTTTGAATCTCAATGGGCTTGGGATTCAGCCAATCCAGACACTGGAATGAACCCCAAGCTCATCATAATCAAAACCCATCAAAACCCATCAAGACCCGGAAATCTCCTTCTCTTCCAACGTCCGAGCCTCAGCATCCTTACAATACCGATCCAACCAGGTCGAAGTTTCCCACAACAAATGCATGATCGATTCCCTGGCCCGATATCCATGGCTCTCATGAGGCAGCATCACCAAACGAGCCGTAGCACCCAGCCCTTTCAACGCCCCATAAAGCCGCTCACTCTGCATGGGATAAGTCCCCGAGTTGTTGTCGGCATCCCCATGCACAATAAGAATCGGCTCATTGATCTTATCGGCGTGCATGAAGGGTGACATGGCAAAGTAGATCTGGGGAGCTTCCCAAACAGTGCGTTCTTCGGCCTGGAAACCAAACGGCGTCAGGGTGCGGTTGTAGGCACCACTGCGCGGCAATCCCAGACGGAAAATATCACTGTGGGCCAGCAGGTTGGCCGCCATGAAGGCACCATAACTGTGCCCACCGATGGCCATGCGGTCGCGATCGCCAACACCCTGTGCGACCACCACATCCACCGCCGCCTGAGCGCTCATGACCAACTGTTCGATGAAGGTATCGTTAGGCTCTTCTTCACCTTCACCGATAATAGGCATGGTTGGGTCGTCAAAGACGGCGTAACCAAGAGTCAGGTACAGCATCGGCGAATACCAACCCACGCGAGTGAAGCGGTAAGGCGAATCGGTAACCTGGCCGGCGTCCTTTTTGCTTTTGAATTCGGTGGGGTAAGCCCACATGAGCACGGGCAAGCGGCCATCGCGCTCTTTGTCGTATCCGGGAGGCAAGTACAGGGTGCCGGTCAGGTCAACGCCGTCGGACCTCTGGTAAGTGATCAATTCCTTGCTGAGGCCGGCCAGTTGGGGTGCCGGATCCGGGAAAGTGGTCAACTGTTCAAGAGTATCTTTTTTGAGATCCCGAAGGAAATAATTGGGTGGTTCCGTTTGCGATTCGCGACGGGTTACCAGACGCAGTTTTTTGACGTCCACAATCTCGACGAAGCGTTCATAGAATGGTGCTTCCGAGCGGAACAACCGTTCAGTTTCACTGGTTTTCAGGTCGACCTTGTCCAGGAAGGGCCGGTCCCCTTCGGGTGAGGCGCCATCACCGGAATGGAAGATGGTGTTGCCGCCATCAGCGGTGAGAATGACGGGAGTTCCATAGGGGCCGGGATGCATGACCGGAGTGCCTGGATCATTGTAGCGATCCTGCCAGCTGCGGTCTTCCACCAGTTCAGGTTTGATGTCCCGGTCGCCGGGCTGCACCAGCCATCCTTTGACGTTGCGGGTTTTCCACCACCAACTGGTGACGAAAGCCAGGTCGTCGTTGCCCCAGATGACGCCGCCATAACGCTGGGCCAAGGTCATCAACTCTACAGGATTGTCTTCGAAAGGTTCTTCGAGGGTGAATACGCGGTCGCGCTCTTCGGCTTCGATGCCGCCGTCACCACCATCGAGGGCTTCGACCCAGACCAGTTCCGCTTTGGCATCGGCCCGCCAGCCCACGCTGCGCCGGCCGGTGGCCACGGAGCCAAAGCTGATGGGGATTTGATCCTGCAGGGGCACGTTGGCCACTTCGTAAACAAGGTCTCCGTCGCGGTCAATGATGGCAATGAGACGGGGAAATTTGTTTTCCGGAAGAGAATAAGTAAAGGGACGCTGCACGGTTTCAGTGAGGATGAATTCTCCGTCGGGAGCAGGAGAAATGCGCCGCAGCAATCCGGGCTGGCCCAGCTTTTTGGCTTTGCCTTTGATGTCCAGGAGGACAGCCTGGCTGGTGGCGTAGAATTCATACAGGGACTCATCGAAGGGGTTTTTCAAGAGGTCCTGATGAGTGCGCGCGGGGGCTTTCTTACCCATGTTTTCCTGAATCACGGGGCCACTGGGAACCAGCGGTTCTATGGGGGCGTCGCCACGGTTTTCAGGCACGGTGCGAACAACAAATTTTTTGCCCTCATCGAGCCAGCTGTAGGGACGTCCATACACACCGTTCAAGCGCATTTCCGGCGGAGTAGCCTGCTTGGCTTCTGCCGATTTCAATTCCGCGGTCCACAGGCTGATGCGGTCATCCATGGTGACTACAAAAGCCACGCGTTTGCCATCTTCACTCCAGGTGAATCCCGTCAGGCGCGCACCTTCGGGGATGCCGGTGACCTGCCGCTCTTCGTCACCATCCATGCTTTGAAAGCGGAGGCCGCTGCCGCTGGTTTGGCGGCTGCGTCCGTTGGTGCGAGGGTTGATGCGCAAGCCGGCCAGTCGCAATTCCGGTTGGGCCACTTCTTCGATTGAAGGCAGGCCGGGACGCTCGATGAACATCAT
>JAUUYW010000303.1 GCA_030590265.1 Candidatus Krumholzibacteriia bacterium | reverse complement strand
TTCATGTCCACTTCACCCATATAAATGATGCATTGCAAACCTACCAACGCGCAGACAGTGGCGGTGGCCACACCATGCTGACCGGCGCCGGTTTCGGCGACAATGCGGGTTTTACCCATGCGTTGAGCCAGCAGAATCTGCCCCAGACAGTTGTTGATTTTATGGGCACCAGTGTGGTTCAGATCTTCACGTTTGAGGTAGATGCGCGCCACGCCACCACAGCTTTGTTCCAATCGCCGGGCTCGGTATAGAGGTGTGGGACGGCCTGAATAGTCAGCTAATAATGACGCAAGTTCCCCTTGGAATTGGGGGTCCTGGCGTGCCGCTTGCCAGGTCTGTTCCAATTCCTGGAGGCAAGGCATGAGGGTTTCAGGGACGAATTGACCGCCATAGGGTCCGAAACGTCCTTTGCCTGATGTTGAAAAAATTGATGAGGCGCTCAACGCTTCACCTCCATGATGAAAAGTTGGGTTTTGTTGGGATCTTTGATTCGAGGTTCGGCTTCCACACCACTGGCCACATCGATGGCGAAGGGTTGAACTTCATTGTTGGCCACTCGCACATTTCCAGGAGTCAAGCCACCGGCTAAAAAGACTTCGTGACCCGATTCCATCAAGGCCATGGCTGCTTCACGGCATTGAGCGGGGGTGAATTGGTTTTTTGAGGCACCTTTGGGCAAATCAACCAGGAAATAAGCCACGGATTTGTATGGTGCAACTTCTTGGACAGTGGCTTGGTCAGGAGTGAGTGCTTTGATGAGAGGACGCCCAGTGGCCGCAGCAATTTCATCACATTGTTGTGGATTTTCGTCCCCGTGCAACTGGATGAGATCAAGATCGCAAGAGTTAGCCACTGAGGTGATGTGAGCGCAGCTCTGGTTCAAAAAGACACCACATATCCGAATGTCTGGAACAGCTTGGCGAATTTCCAAAGCCTGTTCCTCACTCACCTGACGCACACCATTGGCAAATATTAATCCGAGAATATCGGCGCCCGAATTCCTGGCCTGCAAGGCATCTTCAACTGAAGTGATGCCGCAAATTTTCACCCGCGTTGTTTTTTCCGATTCGCGACCAACCAGTTCCGCAACTTTGCGGCCTGGATCACGGCTTTGAAGCAGGGCATGGCCAACGAGAAAGGCGTCGGCTCCAAATTCGGCCATGTTGGTGATGTCTTCACGGAGATAAAGTCCGCTTTCACTTATTCTGATGGCTGGTTGGGGGACATGGGGCATCAGGGCGGCACCATGTTTCAAGTCGGTGGTCAGAGTGGCGAGATTGCGGTTGTTAACGCCAATCAAACGAGCTTCGGCGTTCACCGCCAGTTGGATGTCGGCTACGTCATGGCATTCCACCAGAACGTGCAGGCCAAGACCGTGGGCGTACTCGAATAATGTATTGAGTTGCTCCTCCTCAAGCATGCGCACAATCAGCAGGACGGCATCGGCACCGGCGACCCAGGCGGCGAAAAGTTGCACGTCGTCGATGACAAAATCCTTCACCAGGACAGGCAAAGGCACGGCTGCTTTGACTTCGGCCACATCGGCCAGCGAGGTGCCAAAATGATTTTTATCGGTGACGATGGAAAGGGCCGCGGCCCCATTGCGAAAATAGGCCCTGGCCAACGTGGCAGGCGAAGCTGCCTGATGGAACTCGGGGTGGCTGGGAGACTTGCGTTTAATCTCGGTGATGAGGCGGTTGCCACCTGCGAGGGCCGCTTCAAAATCACGGATCGGCAAGCCGTTTGGACGTGGTGGTTTGCTCTTGGCAAAAGCGGCTCGCAAGGCAGCTACTTCAGCTTTTTTTGAAGGTAGAATTTTGTCCAGAAAACTCATTGTGTTCCTCCGTTTAAACTGGCGGACTGAACTTTTAACTGGAGAAAAACCCGCAGAACCGAGCCATCCTTCAGTTTTTCCCGGGCCAGGGCAACACCACTTGCAACATCTTCAGCAAGGTCAGCCAGCACAGCAACAAAAGCGGCGTTCAGGACCACAATGTCAGTGGCCGGCCCTTGGCTGCCAGCGAAAATATTCTGAATAATGGCAGCATTGTCTGCAGTTGTTCCACCCCGCAGATCTTCCGCTTGGCAGAGTTCCAGGCCAACATCGCGGGGGTCAAAACTGGAGGTGGTGACGACTCCTTTGTTGAGAGTGGCAATACGAGTGTTTCCCAGCAGTGAAACTTCGTCCAATCCATCATTGCCATGCACAACGAAGGCCTTTTCAGATCCCAAAGCTAATAGCACCTGGGCCAGTGGTTGGCAGAGGTTTTCATCAAACACACCAAGCAATTGACGCTTGGCGCCCGCAGGATTTGTCAGCGGCCCCAGCACATTGAATACAGTGCGCACACCCAATTCCCTTCGGGCGGGCATGGCGTGTTTCATGGCGGGATGCAAGGCAGGGGCAAAGAGAAAACCCAAACCTATTTCATCAATCAGAGTTGCCACTTGAGCGGGGCTCTGATCGATGTCCACGCCCATGGCTTCCAGAACATCGACACTGCCACAGGCGGAAGAAACGGCCCGATTGCCATGTTTGGCCACGCCACAGCCCATGGCCGCAGCTACAAAAGCTGTGGCGGTGGAAATATTGAAGGTGCCGCAACCATCGCCGCCGGTGCCGCAGGTGTCGATCAAATCGGTGCGTTGTGGCTTTACGGTTATGGCGCTGTTGCGCATGGCGCGAGCCAGACCGGTAATCTCGTCAACGGTTTCGCCCTTGGTGCGCAAGGCTGCCAGAATGCCCGCCAGCCGAACCGATGAAACCTGGCCGTTCATGACTTCGGCCATCAAATCCCGGGATTGTTCTTCGGTCATATCATGGCCCTGCATGAGAAGGCTCAACATGGACTGGCTCAATTCAACGCCCGGTGACATGGCTTGCTCCTTTCGGCGTTGTCAATTGCAGGAAATTCTGAAGCAGGGTGACTCCTTCGGGAGTGAGAATGGATTCGGGATGGAATTGCAATCCTTCAATGGGCAGATCACGATGCCGAACACCCATGATTTCCCCGCCGCTGGTGTAGCTGGAAATTTGCAATTCTTCAGGCAGGTCACTTTCGAGGGCAATGAGCGAATGGTAGCGCGTGGCCTGGAAGGGGTTGGACATACCGGCGTAGATGGTGCCTCCGTCGTGGTAGACCTTGCTGGTTTTGCCATGCATGAGGCGGTCGGCCCGCACAATGGTGCCGCCATAAGCCTGAACAATGCTCTGATGTCCAAGACAGACACCGAGAACAGGTCCGCGTCCGGCAAAAGCGCGAATGAGTTCAACGCTGATGCCGGCATCGTCAGGCGTGCCTGGACCTGGGGAGATGATGAGCGATTCGGGATTCAAAGCCAGGGCTTCAGCCACCGAAATCCGGTCGTTGCGCACCACTTTGATTTCGGCGCCCAATTCGCCCAGAGCCTGCACGATGTTGAACGTGAACGAGTCGTAATTGTCGATTAACAAGTGCATTTTACAGCCCCTCTTCGGCGATGCGGACGGCCCGGGTCAGTGCCCGAATCTTGTCCAGTGATTCCTGATGTTCGCGCGCGGGATCAGAGTCGGCCACGATGCCAGCCCCGGCTTGGACGCTGAATTTGTTGCCTTGCATGAGCAGAGTGCGGATGGTGATGCACATATCCATGTCTCCGTTTTGACCGAAGTAGCCCACGGCTCCCGCGTAATGCCCGCGCCGGTCTCCTTCCAGTTTGGATAGGATTTCCATGGCTTTGATTTTGGGTGCTCCTGAAACCGTTCCGGCCGGGAAAGTGGCCTTTAATGCGTCAAACATATCGAGGCCTTCGTTCAGCTGTCCGGAGACATGACTCACCAGATGCATCACGTGGCTGTACCGTTCCACGGCCATGAATTCATCCACTTTTACGGAGCCGGTCTGGCACACGCGGCCCACATCGTTGCGGCCGAGATCCACCAGCATGACGTGCTCGGCCCGTTCTTTTTCGTCGGCCAAAAGGTCAGCGGCAAGTTGGTGATCCTGAGCCACGGTTTTACCCCGAGGACGAGTGCCGGCAATGGGATTGACCTGCAAACGACCATTGGTCAATCGCACCATCATTTCAGGTGATGAGCCAATGAGCTGAAAGTCGTCGAAGTCGAGGAAGAAGAGATAGGGACTGGGATTGAGGATGCGCAAGGCGCGATAAATCTGGAATGGAGCCACCTTGGTTTCGCCGCTCAATCGCTGGGATAAAACGATCTGGAAGGTGTCCCCGGCCAGAATATGTTCCTGAACCTGGCCCACCAGTTCCATGAAAGTTTCGCGGTCCAGGTTGGGTGTCAGGCCTTCGCTGGGATCGGCAACGGTCTCTTTTTTGCCATAAAGACGCCGTTCCTTGCGAGCTTCTGTTGGGAGCGGCTTATCCAGAGCGTTCAATATCGCTTCGATTTCAGCACAGGCTCTGGTGTGGGCTTCTTCGGGAATTCCGCCGCTGGGCAGGGTCAG
>JAUUYW010000572.1 GCA_030590265.1 Candidatus Krumholzibacteriia bacterium | reverse complement strand
GTGTCATTGACCAGTAAGTCTTCTGAAGACATACCACCTGAAAAAGTCACATCCGGAAGGGCAGGATCCTCACCCATCCGGGCCGTAACGTGGCCAGCCACACCAAAACTGCCTCGGACGATTTCAATCTTTGCAAAAGGATTGACATAGGGCTGAAAAACCGGCAAAGGCAAACCGCGCATTTCAACATCCACCTCTGCGGAGGGCGGCTGGGCGCTGATCTTGCCTGTCGTATTAAACTCACCCAGGCCAGCCAACCCCAGGTTCACCTCAAGATCAAACATGGCATCTTGTTCTGTGGATATGTTGTTGACCGTCACGGCGATGGGCGCCACGTCGAAGGCAAAAACAGGCTCCGTGCTGTGATCTTCGAAATGAAAACTGCAGTCCGTGATGGCCAAAGTATCCAATGTTGCATGCCATGGAGGTATTTCAGCATGGGTCGCTGCAGAAGAATCGGCCGACACCGGCATTGGCGGCAGCAATGCCAACCAGTTCAGAATCTTATCTTCATCAAGCCAGGCTGTCAGGTCGGCTCCTGCCAGGTCAACCCGATTCACCGCCACTTTCTGTTCGGGATAACGCAACGTCAATCCCGAAACCGCCAGGCGGTCCACGGCCAACAACTCCGGCCCGCCCTCCGCCGATTGCAGTTGCAGATTTGTCATCTCTGCACTCACGCTGTCCAGGCGGACGATCACGGAATCGCCATTGGCGCGGAAGTTGTAGTCCAAATCCCAGCCCATTTCACCACCAGTGATTTCGAAGGCTACCCGCTGGCGCCCGACCTCCCAGATATTGGGGAGCTGCATGCTTTTCATGCTGAAGTGACCCTCTGAAGAAGGAGGATCAAACTTGAGTGTTCCCTCCCATGCCCAACTTCCACCACCTGTGCCGGTGGCAGCCATGGAATAAAGACCGTTCTTTTCAGGAAGGGTTGAAAAATCCTTCAAATCCAGATCAATGGGGGCAAAAACGGCAACTTCCGGTTCTGATGCAGCCAGGTTGGTGCCTCTTAACTCGGCTCCCACAACCAGGAAGCGACCGATCAAGAGGCGTGGCACTGTCGGAGGTTCCTGTGTCGTATCCGCCGCGGCTATTTCTTCGACCCGCTCCATGATGTCGACAAAACAAGGCTGGCCATCGGGATGGATACGGGCATGAACCATCACACTGTCCAAACGAATTTCGCGAAATGTGTGGGCCCAGCGCACGATACTTGAAACCTGATAATCCAGGTAAACCTCGCGAAAACTCATCAGGGAAGAGCCATCGGGCTCCAACAGGTTGAAATCACGCAGAGCAACACTGAGAATGTAGGGGTTGACCCGAACTTCGCGTAAAGTGGCCTGCCGCCCGGTTATCTCGGTAATGTTTTTCAGGATTTCCTTGTGGACAATTTTGGGCGCGCCAAAAAATCCAAAAAGACTGTAGAGAATGAAGATGGTTGCCGCCCAAAATCGTTTCAGGCGCACAATTTTTCTGAATCTTTCCATCGTATTTTCGATTCTTGAACGAGGTGGGTTAACCCCAAATCATCGACCGGATTCCAGTTGTAGTTTGGTAGTATAGTACATCTCAATAAATTCCAAAGTCGAAATTTTTTCCGGATCATTTCAATTCTGTGGACTTCCCTTGGCTT
>JAUUYW010000362.1 GCA_030590265.1 Candidatus Krumholzibacteriia bacterium | reverse complement strand
CCTGATCGTAGGCACAAGCATGGGGTCGGTTGTAGGCTCGTTGTACTCAGCCGGCACCAGCTCATCCGAGCTGAGAGCCCTCGCCCTGGGCCAGGACTTGATGAACATCCTGGTGGATGTCGGAACACCTCCGGCCGAACTCCAAGGTGGCTGGTGGGGCCCTGCTCCTCACCAACTCAGGGTGCAAATCAACCAGTGGCCACCACTTCCGCACACCGGGTTCAGCCACGGCCAGGGTTTCGAATCTCTGGTGGGCGAAGAAACGGCCGACGCCCTCTTTGTCGCTGATAACGATTTCGATCACCTGCCTATTGCCTTCCGCTGTGCCAGCACCGACCTGCTGAGCAGTTCTTTGGTGATCCACGACGGCGGCATGTTGCCTCGGGCGGTGAAAGCCAGCAGCACCATTCCCATGATCTTTTTCCCCGTCGAACTCGAAGGCAGGCAGCTCGTGGACGGTGGCTTCCTCGACAACCTCCCGGTGCAGGTGGCCCGGAGGCTGGGTTTCGATCGCGCCGTGCTGGTGGATGTCAGCAATGTGCATCTGCCGGACAAGGAGAAGCCCAGCGACCTCTATGAGATGTGGGTCCGCATGGCTGAGCTGCAAACCCTCTTTCCCAACGAATACACTGTTGGGGAGCATGACGTGTTGCTGAAAATGCCGTTGGGGTCATTCCGGGGCATGGATATGGAGTCCGCTGCGGAAATACTGGCCATCGGCCGAGAGGTGGCTTTGCAGCACCAGGCCGAATTGCTAACCCTCCGCGACGCCTGCGGCCCAGTGGTGCAGGATCCGCCTCCGCAAAAGCCAGTGGTTGGTCCGGTCACTTTGGGCTCCATTGAGGTTCGGGGCTTGCAACGCCTTCAACCCGAGCGGGTGCTCGACCGGCTGCAAATTCACCCAGGCGATCGTCTGGAACTCGCCGATACCTGGCTCAAGGCCGAGTGGCTGACCCGGGAAGGGAGTTTCCAGACCATTGGGTACCAATTCGAGCGAGTGGCTCCGGACACCGCCGACATGATCCTGCATGTCCAGGAGGAGACCAGCCCCCGACTGGAGCTTGGCGCCAGCGTGATCACCGATGACGGCGTGGCAATCATGGGACGTCTGCGTTACGACAATATTTTTGGCCGTGCGGGCTCGAACCTGTTGAGCTATCGATACAGCCACCGCGAGGCACGGCTGGACGCCTCGCTGGACCAAGCCATCAATGGGCCAGGGTGGTTGGGCCTGCGGACGCGGTTTCAATGGCAGCGAGAGCTACCGGGTGTCTACGACCACGGCCTCGAGATGGACCGCTTCGTCTTCCGCCGAACCCAGCTCGGTCTCGACCTCATCGGCCGCTCTTTCGGGCACGGCTGGAGTCTTTACCTGGGCGCAGATGTAGGCCGGACCAGCAGTTACCTGGAAAGTCGCCGAATTCCCGGGTCAGGCGATCAACCGCTGCAGACCTTCCATCTCACCCTGGAGAGCCATGGTCGCGATCTTCCTGTATCGCGGCCCCTTCGTGGTGCGCGACTCAGATACGTGCACTCGTTTGGCGATACGGGCGACGAGCCGGAATGGTGGCGCGCGGATCTGGGATTGGTTCTTCCCGTGGGTGGTTTGGGGTCTTGGCGGCCGATTTGGGCGGTAGGTGCAGTGGCCAGTTCTGCCGATATTCCCGTGATTCACCAGGGACGAGCCGGCGGTCCCCGTGGTTGGGTAGGTCTGCGCCATCAGGAGATCATTGCACCGCAAATTGCCTGGTCAAGGGCAGCGCTCCAATACCTGTTTGGTGCCGGAATTCACCTGGAGGCAGCCGTGGCGGTGGGATGGCATGGTCAAAAGAGCCTGTCTGGGGCTCAATCCATCTGGGGTGGTGGCTTGGAGGTGGGTATAGATAGTCTTATTGGCCCCTTGCGGCTTGGATATGCCGTGGCCGATCAGCGGCCTGGATATGTTTATGTGCAGGTAGGGCACGCTTTTTAGCAATTAGGATCCAATTCGTGTTCAATCAAATAAATTTTATTTTATAAAAAAAACTTTACAGCGCCGGGGATTTGTGCCAACTTGGAGTCGTTGGAATGGTATTTTTTTAACATACTCAGTTTCAGTGCAATCGTAACTGGATAACGCAGGGAGATCCCCATGGACATGACCCTTAGCAAAATCAATGAAACCGTCGTCGCCAAAGCTGCCGCCCGCTGCAAGGAAAAAGGGATCATTATTCCCACCATGGCCCAGATGATGGACCCCTCGTTAGTACCCCAGGATATCCAGGAAAAATTGACAAAAGTGGGATTATTGGATTTCGACCCCTTGAACCTTTTCCGCATCACCTGTAAAAACGACCCTGAAAGCGGCCGGTTCAATGAAGGCAATTGGGTTGAATTTCCATCGGAGTTGACTGGCGTAAACGCACGCATCATTGGCTTGGTGGGCAAGTGGTTCCCAACAGGTTCCCACAAGGTTGGAGCTGCCTTTGCCTGCCTGGTTCCTCGCCTCGTGACCGGCGAATTCGACCCCACCAGTCAAATGGCCGTCTGGCCCAGCACGGGCAACTACTGTCGCGGTGGAGCCTTTGACTCAAAGCTTTTGGATTGCCGCTCCATAGCCATCCTCCCTGAAGAGATGAGCCAGGAACGGTTCGACTGGTTGAAAAACGTGGCTGATGAAGTGATCGCCACTCCCGGCTGCGAATCCAACGTCAAGGAAATCTACGACAAATGCTGGGAATTGAAGGAAACACGGCCCGAATGCGTGATTTTTAACCAATTTGACGAGTTTGGCAACCCTATCTGGCACTACAACGTGACCGGAAATATTATCGAAGAACTTTTCAACAAACTGGCGAAACCCGGCCAACGCCTGGGTGCCTATGTGTCCTCCACCGGTTCCGCCGGAACCATTGCAGCGGGTGATTTCCTGCGCACCAAACATCCAGACATGATTGTGACGGCGACCGAAGCCCTGCAATGCCCCACTCTGTTCTCCTGTGGATTTGGTGGTCACCGAATTGAAGGCATTGGCGACAAACACGTGCCCTGGGTGCACAACGTGCGCAACACCGACATGATCAGCGCGGTGGACGACCAGCAATGCATGGATCTGCTGCGTCTCTTCAACGAAGAAGCTGGCCAACAGGTCATGACCGAAATGGGAATTGACAAGGACTTGATCGAACAACTGCCCCTGCTGGGCATCAGCAGCATTTGCAACCTGGTTTCTTCCATTCAAACGGCCAAATACTACGAAATGGATGACCGGGATATCATTTTCCTGCCTTTGACCGACTCGGCCGAGATGTACAGCAGCCGCTTGGTCGAATTGACCCAACAACAAGGGGCCTACGACCGGGATCAGGCTATGCGCGACCAAGCTCGTTGGCTGCAAGGCAATACTCCCGACTATTTGCGTGAACTGAGTTTTCACGACCGCAAAACCCTGCACAATTTCAAGTATTTCACCTGGGTTGAGCAACAGGGCCGTAGCGTTGAAGAATTGCGCCAATTGTGGGATCGGGATTTCTGGACCGAGACTTTCAATGTGACCGAACACTGGGACAAGCGCATCAACGAGTTCAATGAGCGGATCAATTTGGCTTAGGAATCAAGTTTCTACAGGAGGCATAAAGATGCAGGATTTCGACAAAATTTTGGAAAAAGCTCAGGAATATAAAGCTGACATGTCACAGTTTCTGAGGGACATGGTGCGCATTCCCAGCGAAAGCTGTGATGAAGAAAAAGTAGTTTTGCGCATCAAGGAAGAAATGGAAAAAGTCGGCTTCGACAAAGTGGAAATCGACCCCATGGGCAACATCCACGGCACCATCGGCCATGGCCCGACACTTAT
>JAUUYW010000017.1 GCA_030590265.1 Candidatus Krumholzibacteriia bacterium | reverse complement strand
TGCGCATTTGGCTGGATCCTGAGCAACTGAAAGCTAGGGGTGTCACCGCCGGTGAGGTCATGAATGCCGTTCGTGCCCAGAATGTCTCGGTGGCAGCCGGAACCATTGGTTCTCAGCCCAACAGCGGAGAACTACCTTTCCAGTACAACATCATCACCAAGGGGCGCATGGTCACCGAACAGGAGTTTGGCGAGATTGTCATCAAGACCGGGGATGCTGGCGACATTCTTTATTTGCGTGATGTTGCACAAGTGAAACTGGGAGCCCTGGCCTATTCCTGGTATGCCGAGCACAGTGGCAGTCCGGCCATTGCCATGGGTATTTACCAGCTTCCCGGTGCCAATGCCCTGGGGGTGGCCCAAGGGGTCAAGGAGGTCATGGACGGTTTGGCGGAAACCTTCCCCCCCGATCTTGAATACGATGTGCTATATGATGCTACCGCCTACATTACAGCTTCCATTGAAGAAGTGATCAATACCCTGATTGTGGCCATCATCCTGGTTATCCTTGTGGTTTGGGTCTTCCTTCAGGATTGGCGAACAACCCTGATTCCAGCCATCACCATTCCCGTATCCTTGATTGGAACCTTTGCTGTTCTGCTGGCCTTGGGCATGTCCATCAACAACCTGACCTTGTTTGGCTTGATTCTGGTCATTGGAATTGTGGTGGATGACGCGATTCTGGTGACGGAAAATACCGTGCGTCTGATGACCGAAAAGGGGTGGAACAGTCGGAAAGCCGTCTCCGAAGGCATGCTGGAAATTACGAGTCCCGTAATTGCCTCGACGGCAGTGCTGCTGGCGGTGTTCATCCCCACGCTGATGATGCCCGGTTTGACGGGATTGCTCTACAGGCAGTTTGCCATCACTATTTCCATTGCCACGATTTTCTCTTCGATCAATGCGCTGACCCTGAGTCCCGCCCTCTGCCGGTTGTTGCTCAAGCCAGTAGATCCCAACAAAAAGAAATGGATTTTCTTCCGAAAGTTCGATGAATTCTTTGAAAAAAACACGGCAAGTTATAAGGGATTGGTTAGCGTAATCCTTCGCAAATCCGGAATTGCCATGGTGGTTTTTGCCGGGTTGATGTTTTTGATGTACCTGGGCTTTACCAAAGTTCCCGGTGGTTTTCTGCCGGATGAAGACCAGGGCTATTTCTTTATCAATGCCTCTCTGCCTGATGGTTCTTCCCTGGACCGCACCCATGAAGTGACCGACAAAGTCAATGAGTTGCTGGCCGATACTCCAGGGGTCGCCAAATTCCTGACGGTTGGTGGTTACTCCATGCTCGACGGCGTGCAATCGCCTAACTCAGCCATGTTCATCGTAACTCTGGACAACTGGAGTGAACGTTCTGCTGAATTGCACATCGATCAAATCATGGCCCGATTGCGACCTCAGTTTTTCGGTATTCAACAAGCTATGATTTTTAGTTTTCTCCCTCCTCCCATTATGGGTCTGGGCAGTGCCGGTGGGTTCAGTTTTGAGCTGCAGGACCGGGGAGGCGTTGGAGTTCTTCAATTGCAACGGGCTGCCGAGGACATGGTTTCCGGGGCCATGGCTGGTGGTATACTGACCCGAATGAATCAGAATATCCGGGCCACGGTGCCAATGCTCTATTTGGAAATTGACCGTGTGAAGGCCCAGGCCTATAACATCAGTATGAATGAGGTCTTTGGCAGTTTGTCCACCTATCTCGGGACAAGTTATGTGAACGACTTCAACCTCTTTGGACGCACCTGGAAAGTGATGGCCCAGGCAGAGGACAAGTACCGCAGCAAGGCCTCGGATATTGAACGCATCGAAATCCGCAACAACCTGGGATCCATGATTCCCATCGGATCATTTGCCGCGGTGCGCGATACTGTAGGACCTCTTTTCATTGGTCGGTTCAACATGTATCCCAAGAGTCAAATTACCGGCCAGGGCCTACCAGGTGTTTCCAGTGGTGAAACAATTGCTGAAATGCAACGTCTGGCCAAAGAAATTCTGCCGTCGACCATGGGTTTCGAATGGTCAGGTGTCACCTTCCAACAACTGAAGGCTGGTAACCTGGCGCCATTTATTTTTGGTCTGGCGTTTATCTTTGTTTACCTCTTTTTAGTGGCTCAGTACGAAAGCTGGATGATACCTCTGGCGGTGCTCATGGGAGTGCCGGTGGCCTTGATGGGAGCCTTGTGGTTGACCAAGTTTATGGGGCTCGACAACAATGTCTATACTCAGGTAGGACTGGTGCTGCTTATCGGGTTGGTGGCCAAGACGGCCATCCTGATTGTGGAATTTGCCAAAACCAATCGTGAGGAGGGGATGGAGATTTCCGAAGCTGCCGAGACAGCGGCGGTCCTGCGTTACCGCGCTATCCTGATGACGGCTTTCTCCTTCATTCTCGGCGTGATTCCCCTGGTCATTGCCAGTGGAGCTGGGGCCGCCAGTCGAGTTTCCCTGGGAACGGCCGTATTTGGTGGGATGCTGGTGGGAACCATTGGGATGGTCTTGCTGACTCCGGTCTATTACAAAGTTATACAGGGTATCGCTGAAAAGTTTGGCGGTCCACCTGAAGCCCTTCTTGAGAAGATGAAGAACGAACAGGAAGAGCAGCCTGAGGACCACTAAAGCGCTGCCTGTTCGGTTTGATAAACGGCCTTGCCTATCCAGGTTGGGCCGTTTCTTTTCAAACCCTCCAACCAGTGTTATCTTTCTCTCATGAACTTTGAACCCTTTGTAATATGCCCTCCTGGCGAAAAATCTCCCAAGCCCAGGCCTGTTGATACTCCAGGTGGTTTGGCTGATCGTATGCGCAGTGCCGCTTTTGCTGAAAAACAGGCCATCCACGCTTTCAGCTGGGCCTGTGAGCGTTTTCGGGATGTGCCCCAGGGGTTGCTGGACGACTGGGCCCGCTTGATTCCTGAAGAGGAAAAACACTACCAGCTGATTGTTGACCGTATGGAAGAGTTGGGATTCAGCCTGTCTGAGCGACCGGTGTCCATGCGCTTGTGGGAATCCTTGGAAGAGTGTGAGACCGGTCGTGAATTCTGCCTGCGCATTGCCGGTGCCGAAGAAAGAGGGCGCCAGGCTGGATTGTTGATGATCAAGTATTTGGCTCACAAGGACCCGGCTACCGCTGCCGTTTTCCAAGAAATCGTGACCGAAGAGGTTGCCCACGTTCAATTGGCCGAGACTTATTTTGGCTGGACTCCCTGATGAAAACCATTTTGTTGTTTATCGATGGGCTGGGTTGGGGTCCACCCGACCCCGGGACCAATCCTCAGTATTCCTACGGTGGGGACTATTTTCGTTTGCCGGTTTTTGCTGATGAACCGGTTCGGCTTGCCGGTGGCGGATTGGCCGTGCCCATTGACGCCGTACTCGATATCGATGGTGTTCCTCAAAGTGCCACCGGGCAAACCACCTTGTTTTCCGGGGTCAACGCCCAGGGTGCCATCGGCAAACACCTGACTGGGTTTCCCAACGAGGCGCTGCAGAATATTCTGCGCGAGCACAGCATCCTCAAAATATTGACTGACCGGGGCTATGTGGCGCGCTTTCTCAATGCCTTTCGTCCTCGATTCTGGGAATTGTCAGAGGAGCGCAAATGGACCCTCAGCGCAACGACGGTGACCAACCTGGCTGCCGGGTTACCATTTTTTACTCTGGAGGATGTGGCTGGTGGGCGTTCGGTCTATCAGGAGTTTACCAACACGGAGCTGATGAGGCGTGGATTTGATATGAAACCCATGACTCCATGGGAAGCGGGCGGTATCGTTGGTCGGCAAATCAACAACTATGATTTCCTTTTGTATGAATATTTCCAGACGGACAAGGCCGGGCACAGTGGCGATATTGTCCGCAGTGAAGAGCAGTTGCGAATGCTGGATGAATTCATGGAAGAACTGCTCCGCGAAAAGCCGAGCGATACTTTGGTAATATTAACCAGTGATCACGGGAATCTTGAAGACGCCACCACTCGACGGCACACATTGAATCCTGTCCCACTGATGGTTTGGGGGGCGGCGGGAACGAGTTTTGTTAAGGGAATAAAAAGGCTGGACCAGGTTGCACCGGCAATCCTGGCCCTGTATCCGTGATCTATGCCGACTTAAGGCAGGCGCCCTTCAAGATAGAAAACCTCAAAGACCTTCTCGTGGAAAATTGGTCCGTGACCGAAATATCCTTCTTCGCCAAACAGTTCCCCGTGATCACTCATGATCATGAAGTGGGTGTTGGCGGGGCAACGATCCATGAATTTTCCCACAACACCATCAAGATGCTCCACGCAGGCAATTTGTTTTTCAAAAAAGGCCCGGAATTGAGCAGGAGTGAAAAAATCGTCCTGCTTTTTATCCTTGAGAAAGCCACCGGGATTTTTAACGAACTCATCCAGATGCTTGAACACTCCGTGCACACCGCTGATATGTGGCAGATCCTCGGCCGACTCGCCGGGCAGTGTGTAGGGATAGTGTGTCTCACCGGTGTTGATAAAATAAAAGCCTGGCTGGTCAGCGTTGAATTTGATGGGATCAAAAGCCCTGCGGCTGATTTTGCCCGAAGAATCCCTTTGCTCTTCCACACCTTCTAAAATAGCCGAAAGGTCGTTGTGGCTGGGGGCCAGTTCGTAGCGATCGAAATGGGCACTCATGCTTGTCATGGGGTTGAGGACCGGCAAACTGACCATGCCTTCGGTGCGGTAGCCCTGGGATTTGAGAAAATGCGGCAGGGAAAGCTGGGGCACGAACTTGCCAAACTCAACATCCGGAATATTCAGGCGCTGGCCCCAGGTGGTGAATTCTTCCCGGTACACTTCGGAGGCAAACACACCCTTGGGGCTTTGGTGGGGCACCATTCCCATCAGGAAGGTGTAATGACTGGGGCTGGTCCAGCTGGCATAGCTGAAACGCTTTTCCGCTTGGCCGATGCGATCGAGGTTGGGTGTTTTTGCGGCTTGGTAGGCATCGAAACGACAGCTGTCGAAAACGATGAACACCACGTTGTTTTTCTGTTCGCCCTTGCGAAACATATTTTTCATTCCGTTTAAAAGCCCGGCCATTTGGATCTCCGAAAGTTTGGGTGGATACAATCCTCTTCCCTAATTTGCCTAATTTTCGGAATCAGGGCAAGGAAGGGCCGGCCAAGAAGGGCTGGCCAAGACAAAAAACCGCCGGCCCTCGGGGGGAGGGGGCCGGCGGTTTGATGATGAGCCCAGTACCATGACCAGGCTCTCAGGGGTCTTTTTCAACTACTTGGCGTTGTTCAGGGCGTTGACCAGATCTTCTTTGGGACGCAGTCCCACAAAACTATCGACAACCTCGCCACCCTTGAAAACCATGATGGTGGGAATGCCGCGGACGCCAAACTGGCCAGCCAGTTCCTGGTTGTTGTCCACGTTGACCTTGCCGATTTTAACATCATCACCAAGTTCTGAGGCCATCTCTTCAATGATGGGACCAATCATCTTACAGGGTCCGCACCACGGTGCCCAGAAATCTACAAGGACGGGAACTTCGCTCTTCAGCACATCAGCCTCGAAGGTTGCTTTTTCAAAAGTTTGTACGTTAGCCATGATAATCTCCTCATTATTGTTACAGGTAACCCGTTGCATTAGGGTTGGTAATTTCTCTTTCGGAGGAGCTATTGCAGGAGGTGTGCCAGGCAACTGAAAAGTTTATTTCTCCCAAGGAAAATCTTAAGTTCATATTGTAAAATAACAAGTTACATGAAATTTTTTCTTAATTAATTTTGATCAAGCCCAAACTCAGGCTTGCCGAAAGTGTTGAATGCAACGATAATGTTGCAACAGAAATGTTGTATGCAACAGTGAGGTGCCAATGTCCAATCATTCATCTAATTATTCAGCCAACCACTCTTCCAGGCAATACCAGGATGTCTCCATTGCCAGGCTGCTGGGCCAGCTCCAGTCGGGCAGTCTTCTTTCCATGATCACTTCTTTGCGCGAAGGCATCATCGCCCTGGATCCCGATCTTCATATCCTGACCATGAATCCTGCGGCAGAAGAAATCCTGGGTCAGAGTCGCTGGGATCTGGCCGGTGTGCCGGTTTGCGAGCTGTTCGGCGATCAAACCTGCCCAAAGGATATTTTGGCTGACACCCTCCTCTCTGGTCAGCCCATTATTGATTTTCAAACCACGGTGCAATTGGGAGGCGGGCGTCTCGGGCATGTGCTATTGCGCACGGCCCCCTTGAAGCACCGCAATGGTGAATCCCTGGGCATGGCCCTTTTGTTGGGTGATGTCACCGAGGTGACGACCCTGCGGCAGCAAATGGTCCAGCGTGGTGGCCTGGGCAACATCGTTGGTCAGGATGTCAAAATGCGGGAGCTGTTCCAGCTCATTGGCGATGTGGCCGACAGCGAAGCGACGGTTCTGATTCGTGGCGAAAGCGGCACCGGAAAAGAGTTGGTGGCTCAGGCGGTGCACGATGCCAGTGGACGTTCCACCGGCCCATTTGTTCAGGTCAATTGTTCGGCCCTGTCGGAAAACCTGCTGGAGAGTGAACTCTTTGGTCATGTGTAAGGTGCCTACACCGGCGCGGTGAGTGATCGGCAAGGACGCTTTGAAGAGGCCGACGGCGGAACAATATTTTTGGACGAAATCGGTGATATCAGCCCGGTGGTCCAGGTGAAATTGTTGAGGGTTCTTCAGGAACGCACCATCGAACGGGTGGGCGATAACAAACCTATCCCCGTCAATGTGCGGGTGGTATCAGCGACCAATCGTGATCTGGATCTTCTGCTGGCATCGGGGCAAATGCGTGAAGATTTTTATTACCGCATCAAAGTGGTCAGCCTGGTGATCCCTCCCTTGCGGGATCGTCGGGAAGATATTCCTTTGCTGGTGGCTTATTTCCTCGACAGGATCACCAAAAAACAGGGTCGGAGCGGGCCACCGGTGGTTTCGGGCGATGCCATGCGATTGCTGATGAACCATTCCTGGCCCGGCAATGTTCGAGAGTTGGACAATTCTCTCGAACACGCGGTGGTGCTCAGTCGTGGAGGAGCCATCAAGGCTGTGCATTTGCCTCCCGAATTGTCCCCCATCAAAAATGTGGGGCGTTTGCGGGAGGTCCCGTTGCACTCGTCCCAGGAAAAAGTAATGCTGGCCGCAGCTCTTGAGCGGACGGGATGGAACCGGAGCCGGGCGGCTCGCCGCTTGGGTATTGACAGAACCACGCTTTGGCGCAAGATCCGAGAATACGGACTGATGCCTCCGGATACGGACTAAACTAAAGGTGACTTGATGGCCATGAATGGAAAAATGAAAAAAGGCTGCGCCATTGGTTGCGGCGTGGTGACGCTGGTGCTCTTTGTGATCATTGGGAGCGTGGCCTTTTTTGTGCGAGACATGAGCACCGACTATAAGGCCGTAAAAAAGTCTGAAGAGGCTCTCCTGGCAGCCCATGGCGGCCTCCTGGAATACAATCCACCATCTGGGGGAATTCCTTCCGCCGAGCGTTTGCAGGTTTTTCTGAGGGTGCGAAGGGATCAGGCGGAATGGCGTCAAAATGTGGCCCTGGCTTTCGATGAGTTTTTGGTCCAGAAGGAAGCCAGCGACACAGGCGGATTCAAGCACTTCCTGGGTTTGTTGCGTTCCACAACCCAGATGGCTCCTTCCCTGGCTTCATTCTGGTCATCCCGGAATGCTGCCTTGATGGAGCATGAAATGGGTCCGGGTGAATACAGTTATATCTATTGCCTGGCCTATTTCTCCTATTTGAGCTACGACCCAGGTGACGGAGCCCAGGATTCTGAATTGGATTTTGGCAAGAATTCACGAGCGGGGATTCAGGTTGATACTCATGGAGAAATGACCGAAACCGAGCGTCGGGATGCCGCTTGGCGTCATGTGCACGACCTGATGTTGCCCATGCTCCAGGCCGTGGATCGCACCAACTCCAGTGATGACTGGCTCCGCGAGTTGGATTTGGAAATTGCGGTGATGGATGAGTCGCCTCTTCACTATCCCTGGCGCAATGGAGCACCACGTTTGCTGTCCGATGCCTTCAGACCTTTTCGTCGGGAGCTGGAGCAACAGTACAATGTTGCGGTCAACCCGGTGGAGTTGATTTTCGAATTTTCGACATCTGAAGAATAAGCGGGATGCTCTTGATTTGGTGAACCCAGGGACGAAAAAAAACGGCCCGCATCAGTTCCGATGCGGGCCGTCTCCATTTGATTCTCCTAAGACTCTTTCTCGGTCCAAACCTCAATAATCCGCAACACGGTCTGAGTCGCCAACTCCATATCCTTCACACAAATCCATTCCCCATAACCGTGGAAGTCCTGCTCACCGGTGAAGATGTTGGGAGTAGGCAAACCTTTGGCCGACAGGGTCGAACCATCGGTGCCACCACGAATGCTGCCCTGCAGAGGCTCAATGCCCACCCGTTTGACCCCTTCAAGGGCATATGCCATGGCCCGTGGTTCTTTTGCCAGGTCGTACTTCATGTTGCGGTAGTATTCCTTGATCTCCATGCGGAAACTGCTGTTGGCCCATTTGGCGCAGGCGGCTTCGGCGTACTGGCGAATCATGTCTGCTTTGGGTTTCAGGCCATCGGCGCTGAAATCGCGAATCAAAACCTGCACTTCGGTTTCACTGGTATTGCCTTTGATGCCTATGGGATGAATGTATCCTTCAGCACCTTCAGTGGTTTCGGGTGCGCCTTCACGGGGCAGGCTGGTCAAGAACTCGCCGGCAACCTTCACCGAAGGAACCATTTTGTCCTTGGCGTAGCCAGGATGGATGTCGCGACCCACGAAGGTGACGATGGCGCTGTCGGCGCAGAAAGTTTCGTTCTCCACTTCGCCGCGTTGACCACCATCCATGGTATAGGCCACGAGGGCACCAAAAGCCTCCACATCAAAAAATTTCACACCCTGGCCCACTTCTTCATCGGGAGTGTAGGCAATTTTAAACGTGCCATGCTTCCAGTCGGGATTTTCGTGGATCAGGGTCATCGCTTCCATGATCTCGGCGATGCCGGCTTTGTCGTCGGCACCCAGCAAGGTGGTCCCGTCGGCAGTGATGATTGTTTCGCCCAGGCACTTTTGCAGGTAAGGGTTCTCGGCTGCCAGAATTTTGCGTCCTTCTTTGGGCAATTCAATATCCCCACCCTGGTAATTCTCGTGGAAGGTCGGCACCACATTTTCGCCGCTGACTTCGGGGTAAGTGTCCATATGGGAGAGAAAGGCGATCACAGGCACATTTTCGCACCCGGGAGTGGCAGGCAGGGTTGCCGTCACATAGCAATTGTCATCCACGGCAGCATCGGAAAGGCCCAGGGCTTTTAATTCGTCCACCAGAATCCGGGCCAGGTCGAACTGACGCTCGGTGCTGGGATAGGTGTCCGATTCTTCACTGCTGGTGGTGTGCACTTTTGCGTAGCTGACGAAACGATCCACGAGGGTCGGGAAAGGGGATTGGGCTTTGCGGTCGAGCATTGCAAACCTCCGCAGGAATAGGTATGGACGTGGTCATAATGAAATTTCAGGCTCAAAGATGGCTCCAGTCAGGTATGAAGGCAAGCTAAAGACTGGGGCAATGCTGCCGAAATCACACAATAACACTGGAAGCGCCTCTTCCTGTCGTTCACCTGTTTTGCAGGAACAATTATTTTTGGTATTGAAGGAATACAAATGCTGACTTCAGACCGGCTTTCCCTTATTGAGGGCATAGATTTTCATGGTGTCTTTATGGATTTGAACGACCCATTTATGATCCTGGATTCAGATGGTTTTTTGGAATGCAACGATGCCACCCTGCGAGTTTTTGAAGCTGAAACCAAAGACCAGATCCTCAATATTCATCCCTCACAGCTTTCCCCGGCGATCCAGCCAGGTGGTCGTCCTTCCGTTGAAGCTGTCGAAAAAATGATGGCGATGGCCCTGAAAAATGGCTCCCACCGTTTCGAATGGGATCATCAAACAGTGGGTGGAAGGGTATTTCCGGCAGAAGTCACCCTGGGAGTCATTCGCGGTGGTGATCACCCCTTGTTGTTTGCCCAGGTCCATGATATCAGCCACCGCAAACGTGGCGAGATGGCCCTGGAAGCAGCCACCCGCAAGGCCCAATTGCTGGCCGTGAAGGCTAATCAGGCCAGTCAGTCCAAGAGTGATTTTCTGGCCAACATGAGCCATGAAATCCGCACTCCCATGAACGGCGTTATCGGCATGACCGGTTTGCTTCTGGACACAGAACTGGATCCTGAACAACGCAACTTTGTGGAAATTCTGCGCAACAGTGGTGAAGCCCTGATGAGTGTGATCAATGATATTCTCGACTTTTCCAAAATCGAGGCGGGCAAGCTGGACCTGGAGATCACCGGTTTCAATTTGCAGGAAGTGATCTCCAGTTTTTCCAACTTGATGAAAGTGACTGCCGAAGAAAAAGGTTTGCAATGGCGTTGGAATATTGAAGACAGGATTGAATACAATCTGATGGGCGATTCCGGTCGTCTGCGCCAGGTGTTGACCAATCTGGCCGGCAATGCGCTCAAATTCACCAGTGAGGGTTGGGTTCAGTTGAAGGTGGAGAAAACCGAAGAAAAGGATGACTCTATTGTCTTGAAATTCTCCGTTCAGGATACGGGCATCGGAATTCCCGCCAATCGGCTTTCCCGGTTGTTCAAAGCCTTCAGCCAGGTCGATTCTTCCACCAGCCGCAAATATGGAGGAACGGGATTGGGCCTGATCATTTCGCGTGATTTGGTGCGCATGATGGGCGGGAATTTGGCAGTTGAGAGCGTGGATGGCGAAGGTTCTAACTTTTCATTCACCTTGCCCTTCAAAAAACAGGACCCGAATTTGGTGAAAGGCATCAAAGGGGTTGCTCAAAATGTGGTTGCACACAACCAACCCTTGGAAATGAAAATCCTGGTGGCCGAAGACAACCCTACCAATCAAATCGTGGCTTCCCGCATGTTGCAGAATATGGGATGCCAGGTTGACCTGGTGACCAACGGCAAGGAAGCCCTCAAGGCCCTGGAAAACAACTCCTATGATTTGGTTCTCATGGACTGCATGATGCCGGAAATGGATGGGTATTCCGCCACCCGGAAAATCCGTGATCTGAATTCCAATGTGCTCGACCATGGCATTGTCGTCATTGCTTTGACGGCCAATGCGCTGCAAGGGGACCGGGAGAGTTGCCTGAACGCGGGAATGGACGATTATCTGGCCAAACCTGTGAAAAAAATGGCTCTCAGGGCAATGCTGGAAAAATACAAAGTCGACGAAAGGTCCTGACCATGTCCATGGATGTTTTTCAGAACGAAGGCATATCCGTAGTGGTGCCGGGAGTGGCCCGTTTGGACGCATCCCAGGCTAAGGGTTTGCGTGAGTCCCTGAAAACAGCCCTGGAAAAGGGCAACGGGAGCCTGGTTTTGGATCTCGACGCGGTTACCCTGATGGACAGCATCATTCTGGGCGTTGTGGCGGGAGTTTTCCGGGAGTTGCCGGAGCATGGGCACCTGGTTTTGTGCACTGTGGGTGATAATGTAGCTTCTTTGTTGCGCCTGACTCATTTGGACCGGATTTTGGCTTCCTATAGCACCAGGGAAGAGGCTTTGGCCGCTCTGAGTTGACCTTGACCACACCTGGCCACCGGCTGTGAATTCGCTCTGAATAATTCTGTTGATCCTTCTCTTGTATCCCCGAGCTGTAAATGTTAAATTTCTGCACCGTGACGGTAGTTCCGGCAGTTTTGATCCTTTTAAGCATCAGCTCCCTGCTAGCCGTCCATCCTCTTTCTTCGTCCGAACAAAAACTGACCGGAGGTGCCCATGGAAGTCGGTGGCAATTCAAAGAGTCTGCCTGAAAGTGCTTATCGCAAGCTGAAGGAAGGCGAAACATATGTTCCCGTAGTTCCGGCTGATACGATTGTGCCGGAATTGACCGCGTTTTCCCTGGCCTGGGGTATTTTCTTTGCGATTCTGTTTTCGGCAGCCAGCGCCTATTTGGGTCTGAAGATCGGACAGGTTTTCGAAGCAGCCATTCCCATCACCATCATGGCCATTGCCCTGAGCAAGGGGAAAAAAGGCGCGCTTCAGCAAAACGTGATGATCCAGTCCATCGGGTCGGCTTCCGGAGTGGTGGTCGCGGGTGCCATCTTCACCCTGCCGGGTATTTACATTTTGGGCCTGGCCGAGAAGACCAACTTCTGGCAAATGTGCCTGGCCTCCATGCTGGGTGGTTTCTTGGGTATTCTCCTTCTGATCCCCTTCCGTCGTTATTTCGTCAAGGATATGCACGGCGAATTTCCCTTCCCCGAAGCCACTGCCTCAACAGAGGTGTTGATGGCCGGTGAGGCTGGCGGAAACCAGGCGGGCTTGCTCTTGAAGAGTGGTCTTTTTGCAGGTGGCTACCAACTTCTCAGTCAGGTCTTCGGCTTGTGGCGGGAAACTTTCTCCACCACGGCTTTTGGCTGGGGACAGACCCTCTCCAGCAAAATGCGTTTGGAGTTCAACCTGATGACCGAGGCAGCCATCATCGGCCTGGGTTACATCATTGGTTTGCGCTATGCCCTGATCATCGCCTGTGGGTCTTTCCTCAGCTGGTATGTGATGACACCCATGATCGGGTTGCTGGGTGATGGCGTCATGGTTGAAGGTCATTTGTTCAAGGTGGACGGGTTGTCCGCCATGGCTACCGGCGATATCTTCTACAATTTCGTACGACCGGTCGGTATTGGCGCCATCGCCATGGCCGGTATGATTGGTGTCTGGAAGAGCCGTGACATCATTGTGGGCGCAGTTAAGTTGGCCGCCAACGCCGGCAAGCAAGGCAGTGGCGAGACAACCGAGCGCACTCAACAAGATTTGCCAATGAGCCTGGTGACCAGTGGCTTGATCATGACCCTGGTGGCTGTGTTCTGCTTCTTCCTTTTCCTGGTTCCCAATGTCTCGTTGTTGCAGGCTGTGGTGGGACTGCTGGTCGTTGCCGGTATCTCATTCCTGTTCACTACCGTGGCGGCCCGGGCCATTGCCATCGTCGGCACAAACCCGGTTTCGGGCATGACCCTGATGACTCTCATCATCAGCTCGGTCATTCTCAAGGCTGTGGGCATGAATGGTTCAGACGGCATCGTATCGGCCCTGCTGATCGGTGGTGTGGTTTGCACCGCCCTGAGTATGAGTGGCGGTTTCATCAGTGATCTTAAAATTGGTTACTGGCTGGGTACTACACCCAAGGTCCAGCAAAAATGGAAATTTCTGGGCACTATCGTGGCAGCCATTTCGGTGACTTTCGTCATCATGATGCTGGCTGAAACTCCTGGTTTTGACAAGGGTAGTGGCTTGCAGGCTCCCCAAGCTAATGCCATGGCATCTCTCATTGAACCTTTGATGACCGGTGAACCCGCACCCTGGTTGCTGTACATGGCAGGCATGTTCATGGCTTTGATCCTGGATTGGATCGGTGTGCCGGCTCTGGCTTTTGCATTGGGTATGTACTTGCCTTTGGAGATCAATACCCCGGTGTTGGCCGGTGGTATGATCGCCCACTTTGTTTCTCAGGGTGGCAGCGCGGAGCTGAAAACCAGGCGCAAGGAAAAAGGTACCCTCTTGGCCAGTGGCTTTGTTGCTGGTGGAGCTATTATGGGAGTCATTGTTTCCACTGGCCGCTTTATTGGCAGCAAAGTTACGGGCGACAATACCTGGAGCTTTGAAGAAACTCTGGGGCGTGTCAATTGGTTGGAACACAATCCAATGAGTGCAGTGACAACCATTTTGGCATTCTGCGCCTTGGGTTATTTCCTGTATCGCGGAGCCCGCAACGCGGACGACTAGGCTGGACTTCGGTTCGGCCGGTCTAATCGGAAACCTGCAATCGGGCCGCCGCAAATGCGGCGGCCCATTTCCAAACTAGCAAACAATCTACAAGTGGAGTTGAGATGAACTGTCCCTGCGGAAATGAAAAGCCCTACGCCGAATGTTGCGAAACCATCATCAAGGGCGAACGCCAGGCCGTCACGGCCGAAGAGTTGATGCGCGCCCGATACAGCGCCCACTCCCATGCGGAGATGGATTTTCTGTTTGAGAGTTTGCACCCGGACAACCGGGATGAAAATGACCGCGATGGATCCAGGGACTGGGCGGAAAACAGCGAGTGGCATGGCCTTGAGATTCTTGAGGTGATCGATGGTGGATTGGACGACGACCACGGAACAGTTGAGTTTGTGGCGAGCTATACCTACAATGGCGATCTGGCCCGATATCATGAAGTGGCCACTTTCGACAAGGTGGATGGGGTTTGGCATTTCACCGAAGGCGAGCCAGGGGTGAACAAGCCAGTTGTGCGGGAAGAGCCCAAAATCGGTCGCAACGATCCTTGCATCTGTGGCAGTGGGAAAAAATATAAGAAGTGTTGCGGGAGGTAGTTTGTGAGGCGACATCATCGGAAAAAAACTCTGGGAATCTGGCTGCTTATGGTGGCCCTGTTGGTTCTTCCGAACCCGCTGATGGCTGCCGATGACAATGACTCCGAGACTGACCAGAACTGGATTGAAAGAACCCTGCATCGATTTTTTGGCAACAAAGCCCTCACCGGTGAACCCATCGATGGTGAGGGCCTTGAGATTGTCGGCCCTTACGTCCAATATGCCGGCAAAACCATCGAAGTGGTTATTATCCGTCAGGTGAAATCCTTTGAAGAAGGCTGGGATGACGATAGGGCAGGATCCGAACGATTGCTCAACAGTTTTTCGAAAAAATTTCAGGATTACACGCAAGAAAGAATCCTTCGCCAGTATTTGCTTTTTGAGGCAGGGGACACCATTGAGCCGTTTGATCTGGCCGATAGTGAGCGTCTGTTGCGGAACTTGCCCTACATCAATGATGTGCGCATCCACGTGGTGCCCATTGATGGTGCTCCGGACAAGGTCGGCATAGTGGTGGAAACCAACGACCGTTGGCCTCTCGGATTAGCTGTGACCGTGATCACTGCCGACCGTTGGCGTGCCAGGCTTTCTTCAAACAATGTGGGCGGTTTGGGTCTGTTATTTTCCAATCAGGTTCTGCGCAATAAAAATGCCGACAGGGACTGGGGCTACAATGGAATTCTGGAAAAGGAGAATCTGGGAGGCAGTTTTTGGCGAGGGAAGGTTGAGTATGAAAGTTCCTATCGGAAGGATCTGTTGGCCATAGATGCTGAGCGTCTTTTGGCTCATCCCGGGTTGAAATTTATTGGTGGAGCCCGTTGGCAGGATATGGATGATTTCGAACAGGAAACTCCACGGGCTTTTAAAGAAATAGATATCTGGGCTGGTGAAGCGTTCAAGATGTATGATCATCGAACCATGAAAAGCGGTGCCCGAACCATGTTGATTCCGGCTATTCGGTTTCAGCAAAGGAATTTCTACAAGAGATCAGCAGTGTCCCCGGATACCAATCGAGCAAACCACAATTTTGACCGCTATTTTGCCTCTCTCACCCTTCAACGCACCAAATCCTACAAAACAAGCTATCTGTTTGGTGAAGGCGAAGTTGAGGATTTGCCAACCGGCGTTACCCTAAAAGTGTCTGGTGGTGTGGAACACAGGGAATTTGAACACCGTCCTGGGTTGTTTTTTGATTCTGCGGCTATTTCCATGCGCAACCGGGGCGATGTCTCTTCATTGAGATTGTCCATCGGCGGTTTTATGGAGGAGGACCATTTTGAAGATGGGATTTTGGATATTTATGGAGCCTACTTTACACCCTTGATGGGGGCGAAATCCATTCGGCACAGGCTGTATTTTGCCACAAGATATACCCTGGGTATTGGGCGTCATCCTTTTGATAAGATTTATCTGGGTGAACGGTCCGGGATTTACCGTTTGGACAATGGTTTGGTGGCAGGAAACCAACGCCTGGTGTTCAAAACCTTGTATCGTATGTTCACCCATTGGAGTTTGTTGGGGTTCCGACTATCGTTTTTTACCTACGCAGATGTGGGCGCCATCGCCGATGAGGACAACTCCATTTTCAAACAAAAATTTTATCTCAGCACCGGTCTGGGGGTAAGGATGCGCAACCCGGCATTGGTCTTGCCCACCTTCCAGTTCAGGGTTTCTCTGGTCACGAACGTAGAAAATCCCGGATTCAGCTTTGGACTGAAACTGGGCAATGCCCCAGGACCCGAGATCAAATATCCAGGTATCAAGCCAGGTACTGTGGCTTATCAATAAGAAAGGCTTATCCCAGGCATGAAACAGATCGTAATTGCGCGCAAGGGCGGGCCCCAGGCCATGCAAATCCGCGAAACAGAATTGCTTGATCCGGGAATCGGTCAGGTGCGGATAAAAGTCCAGGCCGCGGGGGTCAATTTCGCGGACGTGATGATGCGCCTGGGCCTGTACCCCGACGCACCAAAGCTGCCGGCGGTGCCAGGTTACGAAGTGGCCGGTGTGGTGGACGCCGTGGGCGAAGGTGTCGATGCTGGGTGGTTGGAAAAACCCGTCCTGGCCATGTGCAACTTTGGCGGATACAGCGAGTCTGTTTGCCTGGATGAAAAACTGGTTCATTTGCGGCCTGCGGGAATAAGTCCGGTTCAGGGGGCCGCACTTTTGGTCAACTATTTGACGGCCTGGCAAATGGTTCGGGTTATGGCGCCCGCGGCAGAGGGCGATTTGGTTCTTATCCAATCAGCAGCCGGTGGCGTGGGCCAGGCGGTGGTGCAGCTCTGTGCCCTGAATGGAGCGCGGGTGATTGGGTCTGCTTCCCCGGCCAAACACGATGGTTTGCGCGAACAGGGCCTGGAGTTTGTTTTTGACAGTAGGCGGCGCGATTTTGCCACCGCGGTGCGCGCGGCCACTGGTGGTCACGGTGTGGACATTGCCCTGGAACCCCGCAATGGCCCCTGGATCATGGAAAGCTACAATTCCCTGGCCAAATGCGGTCGACTGGTTGTGTTTGGGTTCTCCCATGCGGCCACCGGATCCAGCAGTGGCATCCTGTCCAGCTTGCGCACCCTGGCCGGCGTACCCTGGTTGAAACTGAATCCAATCCGCCTGATGAACGACAACAAAAGTTTGGCAGGGGTGAACCTGGGACGCATGTGGGACATGGGATACAAAACCCATGGTTGGGTTGAGAGCTTGCTTGAATTGCTTTCAGCAGGCAAGATCGATCCGGTTATCGATTCGGTGTTTCCGTTTTCGAAGGCCGGAGAAGCCCACCAACGGCTGGAAAACCGCCTGAATGTTGGCAAAGTCATTCTGGTGCCTGACGAAGAAGAGGTTTCGTGAAGATTTCCGTGGCCATCATCACTTTGAACGCTGCCCGGGACCTGGACCGTTGCCTGGCTTCGGTGGCTTTTGCCGACCAGATTGTGGTGCTGGATCAGAACAGCACCGATGACACAACCGAAATTTGCTCCCGTCACGGGGCCGAAATCCATCAAACCGAATGGCTGGGTTTTGGGCGCACCAAGAGCAAGGCCGTTTCCTTTTGCCGGAATCCCTGGATCCTGAGCTTGGATACCGATGAGCTGGTGACGCCGGAGTTGCGGCGAGCCATTGAAGAGTTGCCTGACGATACCAATGCGGCGGCTTTCACCGTCAACCGGCTGAGTCGTTTTTTGGGACACTGGATCCGCCATTGCGGCTGGCACCCCCACCATGTGGTGCGCCAGTTCCAAGTTGACCGGGCCGGATTCAATGATTTACCGGTCCACGAGTCCATTGAAACCGACGGGACTATTGAACGTTTGCCAGGGTTGCTGCATCACTACACTTATCAGTCAATGGAACAGTACATCGACAAGCTGAATCGCTACACCACTTTGGCGGCAGAGGAGATGCACGCCAGGGGCCGAAGCACCAATTTACCGGCCGCGGTGTTGCGCAGCAAGGCGGCTTTTTGGCGCATGTGGATTCTACAAGGTGGGATCCTTGATGGCTGGCCTGGTTTTGTTTTGTGTCTCTCCAGTTCCTTCTATGTTTTGAGCAAGTACACCAAATTGTGGCGAATGGATGATCGGTGAAAGTCCTGGTCACACGCACGGACCGGCTGGGAGACCTTTTGCTTTCAGTTCCGGTTTTCGAGTATCTGAAATCTGCTCAACCGGACCTGGAAATCCATGCCCTGGTGGCTCCGTCTGCGGTGCCGCTCGTGGAAAACAATCCCCATTTGACCGGGATCTGGACCTGGACGGAAAACGGGTCCGCGGATTCCTTGGAAACTCTTACTGATGGATTGCGCGGTGAACATTTTGACGCCGCCATCATGTTGCAGTACCGAAGGGAATTGGCCCAGTTGCTGCGGCGGGCGAAGATCGGGCTTCGGTATGGACCCTGGTCGCGGTTTAGCAGTTGGTTCCTGTTGAATCGGGGCAGCAGGCAGGCTCGGTCCCATTCAGAACTTCATGAGATGGATCAGAATTTGCGCCTGGCGGGCAAATTTCTGGGTGAATCGGGTCCGGAAGTTGATTTTCCCCAGCCAACCCTCTATTTGACACCAGGGCAGCGTGATCTGGGCCAGGAATTCCGGGCAGAGTATCAGGTCCAGGAAGATAAGATTGTTTTCTTGCACCCCGGCTCCGGCGGTTCTGCTCTCGATTGGAACCCGAACCGGTTCGCCGGTGTGGCCAATTCCCTGACCGGCATTGAGGGTTTCGGGTTTTTATCACCGGAACTTCCGTGGATGATGCCATGGTTGAAAAGGTGTCGGAAAATCTTGATCAGCAGGTGACCGTGCTCTTGAACCGGTACAATTTGCGGGATTTTCTGGGAATTCTCTCGGCTGGAGATTATTTCATTGGTCCATCCACTGGTCCTCTGCACTTGGCAGCTGCCCTTGGATTGGGTACCGTGGGATTGTATCCGCCAGTGCCAACCATGAGCCCCGGACGCTGGGGACCACGAGGTCCCTGGACCAGGACAGTTGTGCCCAGGGTGGATTGCCCAGCCAGCCGGCTTTGTTCCGGGGAACGATGCCCGCACTATAATTGTATGAATGAGGTCTTTGAACGGGATGTTTTGGGAGCCGTCATGGAAATCCATCGGCAAAAATCGGAGGAAGAATCTTGAATTGGCGTTTGAATAAACTGCTTGTCGGCCTGAGTCTCTGCTTGGTCCTGATTGGTGGAAATGTTGCTGCCCAAGAAGCGGAACCAACACCTTTGGAAGAGATTGAAGCGGTGCAGAAACAGGCAAAAAAAATGGGG
>JAUUYW010000537.1 GCA_030590265.1 Candidatus Krumholzibacteriia bacterium | reverse complement strand
CAGGAAATCCAGATCCTCGGCCAGCTCAACCACCGGGGCATTGTGCAGATATACGAATCGGGCACCATGGATCAAGGTCAAGCCTACTTTGCCATGGAGAACGCGCCAGGCAGGCCTCTTGGAAATTTTGCACAAGAGGAAAAACTCACTTTTGAGGAGAAACTGGACCTGGTTCTGGGAATCTGCCAGGCGGTGCAGCATGCACACAACCACGGGGTCATCCACCGTGACTTGAAACCCTCCAATATCATGGTCATCAGAACTGAAGATGGGACCATTGAAACCCGCGTCCTGGATTTTGGGGTGGCCCAGGTCTCGAACCTTCAGGGCCCGCTGGCAACTCTGCATACGATGGCCGGCCAACTGATGGGGACCCTGGCTTACATGAGTCCGGAGCAACTGGCTGGGGGAAATGAAACTCTTGACGCGCGTTCAGACATTTACCAGCTGGGTGTGATCATTTACGAATTGCTGTCTGGCCAACTACCTATCGATGTGAGCTCATCGGGTTTCGTCGAGGCCATGCGCCGCATCAACGAAGTGCAACCGGTTCGGCTGGGCATCTTGGACAAGTCTTATCGGGGTGATATCGAAACCATCATCAACAAGGCCTTGGACAAGAACCGCGGGCAGCGGTACAGCTCGGCCACGGATTTGGCTGACGATATCAAGCGGCATCTGCAGGGGCGGCCGATTCAAGCTCGGCCTAGGTCCACTTTTTCTCAAATTCTGGCCAGTGCCAGACGAAAAAGAAGCCGGATTGCTGGTCTGGTCTTGATTGCCTTGAGTCTGACCACGTTTTTGTGGTCCTGGCAGAAGGTTTCCAATCAACCCAAGGTGGAAAAAGCCCTCAAGCTGTCCCGGTTAACCCATCGACCTGAAATTCGCCCTTACAGCCCCCAAATTTCACCGGATGGAACCAGGATTGCCTACACTGACCCCGAGCTTGGAGCTCTCGCCCTTCTGGATATCGAGACCGGCGTAGTGGAAAAACAATTTTCCGGATCCGATGAAACCGATGGTTTTTTTGGTGTAGATTGGCATCCGACCGAGAACTGGCTGGCTTTGGTTTACCAAACTGCCGAGCACATGAATGATCTGGTCCGTTTCAATCTGGACGACCAGAGTTTGCAGTTCATACGCCAATGGTCCGGTGAAACCTATGTGCAATTTCATCCTGACGGGAAATCAGTGGCGCTGATTGGGGATCAGGGCCGCAAGCTGTACCAACTGGATCTGGTCAGTGGAGACCTCCGGGAACTCCTGAGAGTCCAGGAAGCTGAATATATTGTGGATCCGGTGTGGGCTCCCGATGGGAAACGTCTGGTCTATATTCGAAATGGCAAACCAGGGCGGACTCTGGAATGTGTGGATTTGAATGGCCACTATTCAGTTTTGCAAGGTATTCAAACGGAAGAACGAGGGTGGCTTTTCCACTCTGCAACTTGGGTTTCAGATAACAAGGTCCTTTTTGTTTCTCCTACCTACGGTGAAAATGATAACTTTGCTTTGATGTCAATACAACTGGTCCCAGATTCAAATGAGGCCTCGGGTTCACCGGGTTTTGTTTATTCCTTTCCCAATATGCAAATTTCAAGAATGACATACTCGGCCTCAGCTCGTCGGTTGACCTTTGTTGTTATGAACGCCTTAGGCGATGCCCGGGTCCTGGATCTCAATGGGGGGCAAAACGTAGGATTGCAATTGATCAAGGGCCGCGGTTGGCCTGCCACTCCCGTGGCTTGGACCCCCAATTCAGATTGCTTAATCCTGTGGGAAAGGCGTGCTGCTCCCCTAAGGCATGTTCTTATGCAAGATCTTCCCAGTGGTGAGGTTCAGTTGTTGGATTGTGTTCCGGGCAAGATGCAGCCGATGGGGTTGTCATCCGATGGCACTCAATTGATCCTCGGACAGTATCCCAACCGGCTCAAATCCATCACAATGGATTGTGGCCCGGTGATTGATTTGCAGATGACCGTGGATGAAACTGAAAGAAGTGT
>JAUUYW010000132.1 GCA_030590265.1 Candidatus Krumholzibacteriia bacterium | reverse complement strand
CAGCACATCTTCCCTGATTAACAGGAAATCGGTGCCACCAGCCACCTGCGTCTCCACGTTAGTGGAATGCCAGCCAAACGACGGTACCAGGACCAGATCAGCTGCCTTGCAACCAGGTTGGTCGAGCACAACCACGGGGTGTCCTGATCCCTTCAAGTCGGCAGCCAAATCGTCCGCAACTGCAAGCATATCCAACACACACAAGGAGTCGTTGCCTCCCGATTCGGTAGAAAGATTGTCCACCACCTTCAGGACATCAGCCTCGTCGGCGACCATTTGCCAGCCAAAACCATTGCGGTCCAGGAAGTCCTTCTGCCCCGCGGTACCATGGATCAGAAACAATACCTTGGCTTGGTGGTCGCGGCGCAGGGCTTCGGCCAGTGCCAAACAGCGCGCCACATGGCCCAACCCCAAACCCGCGGGATAAATAATAACATTTGGCCCCACCAAGGAAGTCTTATCCTGGCTGGCCGGCCAGGTTTTCCGCACCGGAAACGAAGGCCGCAAACCATCAACCGGATCGGCGCGCCAAGTGCGTTCTTCGGCTTCTTCAGGAGAGGGAGCAATGCTGCCGTCCCCATCACACTCTGCTCCACCCGCAACTGCGGTTCTGGCGATGACTGGTGCAATATCCTCGGGCAACCAGCAATGACCACCGCCAAATTCTTCACCTCGTCCTTCCAGATCGAAATGGAATTCCACAACCTCGGCCCGCCAGTGCTCCACTGCCCGGGTCACCACCGCAGAAGAACAGGAATGGTCCGACCAGCCGACCCGGCCACCACCATCGCCCAGCATATCACGCAGAGAAGCGATGGCCGCCAGGTTGCAACGGCCGGCGATCACTGGATAGTTGCTGACACAATGAAAAACCGTCAAATCAATGCAGCCGGCCTGATGGGCTGCGGCAATAGCCGTTTGGCATTCCTGAACATCGGCCATGCCAGTGGAGATCATCACTGGTTGTCCAGTGGCTGCGCAGTGCCGAATTAATCCGGTCCAGGGCAATTCATAGGAGGCGACCTTCAGAAAATCGGTGAAGGGTTCCAACAAATCCACTGCTTGCAAATCAAAGGGAGTGCAACCGAAAAGAACCCCCTCGTCCCGGCAGCAGGAAGCCAGATCCTTGAGGAAATGAATAGGAAGTTCCCAGCGTCGCCGTTCACGATGCCGCTGGCTGACCTGCAATATTTCAGGTGCAAAAAGATGATTGATGCGAAAGAGTTGGAATTTGACCCCATGGCAACCGCATCGGGCAGCCGCCCGAATCAGATCGAAGCAGCGTTGCCGATTGCCATTGTGATTGCTGGAAATTTCCGCGATGAACTCAGTCATTGCCTGGTTCCGCCGAAATCTTGTCTATGTGCATGAGGTTTTCATCCTTATTGATAGCTCTCTGCGGATTCTGCCCTTATGCTGGCAGAACAGGAAGAACGGGACATCTGGAATTTCCTTCCTCTTTGAAATTGGACCTTATACCATGAAGAAACCTGCGCCAATACATTCTGCAAATCATTCAGCAATTCATTCAGCAATAACCATAGTACAGGCCCGCATGGGCTCCACCCGTCTGCCTGGAAAAATGATGGAAGACCTGGCCGGTCGGCCGTTGATCTGGCACATCCTGCAAAGGGCAAAACAAATCAATGCCGATGGTCCCGTCATTCTGGCCACTACCGATCTTCCTGGCGACGCCGTTTTGGCCGAGGAAGCCGCCCACCTCCAGGTGCCCTGTGTGCGCGGCAGAGAACAGGACGTTTTGGGCCGCTTTCTCCTTGCACTGAAACAACACCCGGCTCGCTGGATTGTCCGGGTGTGTGGAGACTCCCCTCTTTTTGATCCAGACTTCCTCAGCCATTGCCTGGCCGTGGCAAGGCAATTCGGTGCCGATGTGGTGAAATTCGGGGACGACCGCCCCACTCTTTATCAGGGTGGCGAAGTGGTCTCCGCCCATGCCCTGCATTTCAGTCGACACCAGGTTCCGGATGACCCCCTGTCCTTTGAACATGTAACAGCCTGGGCCATGCGAAACGCCGAGCAATGGCCCGACGATTTGAAAACAGCCATCATCAATCCCGATCCGCAATTGGTCAGAGACATCAAGCTATCGGTGGACACACCGGAAGATCTGACGCGTTTGCGGCGGCTCTATTCTGATCTCTTTGACGGGGAAAACATTGTCGACCTGCGGGCTGCGGCAAACTGGTTGGCAGAATCCGGTTGGCGGGATTAACCAGTATCACTGCCGGGGTTTACCAGTAACCCAGCGGCCATCAATCTTGAATCTAATTTTTTCATACCCCTGATCCACCAGACCCTGCACTTGCCCACGACTGTTGCCCACAACCACCATCACTCCGGCCCGATCACCATGGCTGCGGATCTCGGGAATCACATCCCCCGGCTGGTAGTTGAGCACAACCTTGATCACTTCATCCTGGCTCACAAAATCATCCGGCAGATCTACTTCTTCAAGAGTTCCTGCACAGGGAAAAAAGTAGCGGTTGGCAACCACTCGATTTTTGCGTGGTTGCAGAGCTGGCCAATCCGGCTGCCAACCCATGGCGATCTCGATGATCGTGCGCACGTAATTGACCCCTGTGCTCAGAGGCACCAGCCCTTCGCTAAAATCACCACCGGAAAGCCGGGCTGCCATCTCGATCATCATGGGGCCGCGTTCTGGACAGACGACCACATCTCCTTTGGCAGCTCCTTCTTTCACCCCCAGGGCAGCGGCGGCCTGCTCCACAAGGCTCACCACCTGCTTTTCCAGCTCCTGTCCTTGGCATAGGGCGGGCAACCAGCCTCCGTTTTCCATGATCTGGGGATGAAAACTTTCCATCCCCTCATACACCCGGTCGGCAAAGCCCGGCGTGCGGGCCTGGCCTTGGCTGATGACTGTCTCGGTGCTGATCTGGGGTCCCGAAACGAACTCTTCCAGGATCAATCGGCCGCTCATTCCCTGGCTAGTGGCATGAGCAACGGCCTTCTCAATATCCTGGCTCTCATCCAGCAGCAACACACCCCGGGAACCTGCCCTGTCGATGGGTTTGATAATCACTCGCGGACAACCCCATTGCAACCAGCTGTGGCGCACATCCGCTGCCGACTCCACAGCGCAGAACCGAGGAACCGGCACACCGTTGGCCGTAAAACACTCTTTCATGGCCAACTTGTCGGTGGCCAGACGACCGGTTTCCGCAGTGGGAACACTCCAACCATAGTGGGCACCAATGGCTGCCAGCAGATGAGGCACATCGCTGCCCATGGTGCTGACCCCTGCAAAGATTTCATCTTGCCTGTTGACCCATTGGAACACCGCCGGCAAATCGCTGAAATCGATGGGAGCAGAAATATGGGCGGCAGCCAAACCGGGAGCAGCGGGATTTCCATCCAAACAGGCAGTGCGCAGACCCATCTCTTTGGCAGTGCGAATCATGAAAAGCTGGTCGGTGCTGCCACCTAGCACCAGCAAAGTGGAAGCTTGATCAGTCAAACCACTTGCCCTTCAAATCTGCCAGAATCGATTCGGCATCAATGCCGGTCAATTGGCTGAGGATGGTTTTTTCACCCGCGGGCACATATTCCTGATTGATGGCGCTGATGTGCAGGTCTGCCGCCAGATTGCTTTGCACAAGAAATTGGGCCACCGAAGAACCGAATCCACCGCGGGCCCGCCCTTCTTCCAGGGTCAAAACCCGGGGTGTGCGAGCCACTTGATCCCGGAGAAAATTTTCCGGCAGGGGATTGATCCAACGGATGTTGACTATGCCGAAATCCGCCGAATGACGCCGCGCCAATTCCGTCCGCAATTTCACCGCTGTTGGCAGACGGTTGCCCACTGTCAGGATCACTCCATCAGCACCGTGCTTAACCACTTCGGGCTGATTCAGCGGAGTAATTTCCACTGGCAAGTGCTGGCTTTCCTGCTCCCAAACAACCTCATAGGGGTGCAATATAACCATAGGGGATTTCGCACCTTCAGCCCGGTGGCGAATTATAGCTTCCAGGTCTCTGCTGGTGCCTGCGTAAAAGACCTGAAGGTTTGGCAAAGCCTGCAAGTATGGCAGGTCATAAAGGGCGTGATGGGTGGGGCTGTCAAAACCCGAAAAACCCGATCTGGCCGAGATGATGGTCACCGGCAAGTCCGGATAACAGATGTCATGAAAAACCTGATCCATGGCCCTTTGCAAAAAGGTACTCTGGAAGCAGGCGAAAACTGTTTTGCCGGCCATGGCCAGACCGGCGGCCATGCCCGCAGCATGCTGTTCAGCCATGCCCACATCGATGATGTTGTCAGGAAACAGGGGCGCCACCGCATCCAGACCGGATGCATAGGGTGTTGCCGGAGTCAGGGCAAAACAACTACGGTCCTTTTCAATGATCTGCTTGAGGGTTTCGCCCACAATATTGGTGTAGTTGGCTCCCGGGGGAATGGGGCTTGCTCCCCCACCGGTTTCCTTGTCGAACGGCATGGAGAAATGGAATTTGTAGGGATGATCCTTGGCGTAATCCAGACCTCTGCCCTTTTCGGTTTTGGCATGAACAACAACCGGGCCAGCCAAAACTTTTTCCCGGGCCTGATCAAGGGCGCTGGTCAGCTCGGCCAAATCATGACCATCAAAAACCGGCAAATATTGAAAGCCCAAACCACCGAAGAATGCCGCGCTCTTGGCAGCCCAATCATCCCCCTCGAAGAGATTTTTGATTCCCCCCACGTTGGGTGGAATGGACATGCCGTTGTCGTTGACAACCAGCACCAGAGGCAGAGGACGATCAGCCGCAAAGTTCAAACCTTCAAAACTCATCCCCTCCACCAGGGAGCCATCGCCCAACACCGAAACCACCAGACCCGGCTGACCAGAATTTTGCCGAGCCAGCGCCAAACCCGTGCCGATGGAGATAGCCGTTCCACCGTGGGAAGCATCCAGAATATCGTAGGAACTTTCGCCGGGAGTTATGAACCGTGACATGCCTTCATAGGTGTTCAAGCTGGCAAACAGATTTTTACGGCCCGTCAACAATTTGTGGGTGTAACCCTGATGGCCAACGTCGAAAAGGATATCGTCCACATCGGCATCGAAGACCCTGTGCAAAGCCAGGGTCAACTCGATCACACCGAGGTTGGCCCCAATGTGGCCACCGGTAGTGCTGATGCTGTCGATGAGGAAAGTGCGGATCTCCCGGGCCAGGTCCTCCAACTGCGGGACCGAAAAATCGCGAATATCCCGGGGGCTTCGGATGGATTCGAGCATTTGCTGAGCCTTTCAGCCGAAGTACAGGCCGCCATTGACATTAAGACAGTGGCCAGTGATGTATGACGCCTCTGCGGAGAGCAGAAAAAGAACCGCGCCGGCGATTTCTTCCGGCGTTCCCAATCGTCCCATGGGAATGACCTTCGCAGCTTCCATCTGCAAGTTGGCCAATTGTTCTTCCGAAAAGATCTCTGTTTTAATCCACCCTGGAGCCACCGCATTGACCCGAATATTGTTCGTGGTTCCCAACCGGGCCAATGAACGAGTCAGGCTGATCAGGGCGGCCTTGGAAGCGGCGTAATCCGGAGCCTTGTTGCCACCGATTTGGCCACCGATGGACGAAATGTTAACCATGGCTCCACCATCAGGACCATGCTTCAGGAATTCCTGTCCTACCATGAACGGGCCTTTGAGATTCACCGCCAGAGTGCGATCCCATTGCTCATCGCTCAGGTCCTGGAAGTCACCCTGTTGCAGTATGCCCGCATTGTTGACAACCAAGGTGATGGGCTCTTTTTCAAACAGGGAGTGCACATCTTTCCGCGATGCCACGTTGCTTTTCAAAAGATTCACCCGTTGCTTCTGCTCCGGGGTCAAAGCCTGAAGAAAGACTTCGGCGGCCACATCATCCTGGGAATAGGTAACCACAACCCGGGCCTGGCCATCAAGCAAGGCCATGACGATGGCTCTTCCAATGCCCTTGGTCCCGCCAGTGACCAGGGCAACACTCTGTTGGAAATCATATCTGATCACAACGATTGTCCTCTGTTTTTAAAGTCCAAGACCCTGCTGCACCGCCAGCTTGGCGTGCCCAGTTGCTTTGGTCGCCAGCTCCCGGACCCGAAGGGCAAAATTTTCCTGTTCATTGCTGCTCACCGATAACTGCCTGCGCACTTCGGTCATAAGATTTCCAGTACTCAGATCCTCAATCGCAACCACCCTGCCGGCGCCCTGAAGGGTTTCCAGAAAACCACTCACTTTGGGCAAATAATCAATTCCCACCACGGGCACCGCTGCCAGGGAACTGAACACCGCAGCGTGCAGCCGACCAGCCAAAGTGACACGGGCCAATCCATACAGGGCAATCAAATCCGCAGGATGCTGTCTGCTTTCAACGATCAGGCATTGGGCCCTGGTTTTGCCGGCTAACCGGCGCGCCAGCTCCCGGTCGTCATCCTCCCGATAAGTTGATTGGGAAATGAAAAGGAAAGCAGCCTCCTCGCACATTTCATCCATCAAACCAACCACCGATTCCTCCAGTTGCCGGGCGGCCTTGTTTCCCAGGGGTCGTTCCAGATCCCGCAGCCCCACAGCTATCAGGGTTTTGTCAGGCGGCAGCGACAGATTTTCTTGGGCCAGGATTTCCAATCCCCGACGGGATGGTGGCACCGTTGCAGCCATGGCCGGATCAGGCAACAAATGCACTTTGGGGCCAGGTCTGGAATACTCAGCCGACAATTCAGCGATCAACTCCACCGACCCTTGGTCCCGGACCGTCACAACCCGAGCGCTTTCCAACAACCCTCGCGACAAGTCTCGCCCCCAGGCCGTGCGCAATGGGCCGACACTCATGCCGTAGATCATCAGGGGAGTATGGTAAAGAGCAGCCAAAAATCCGTAGAGCGACATCAGGGGCACCGGCCCCCTCAACACATCAATGGTCTGGTCGAGCAAAGCATTTCCTGCCCCCAGAACCAGCAAATCCGCTTGCCGAATTTCCTCTCGCAAGGAAGTAAAAATTCCGGGGTCATCGCCGGGGTTCAAGCCGCGAAACCAACGACCGACAGCCTCAGCACCACTTTGGTATTCGGGGTTCTGCACCATGGTCACACCGTAGGTCTTTTCCTCCCACGGATCAGGATGGCGAGACAGGGCCCTGAATTCCAGCTGATGATCAGGCAAGTGCCGCCGCATTCCCTCACAAAGACAAATCAACGGCAGATCGTCTCCGGTGTTGCCGATGCCGTAAGCACCCGCGCATAGGATTGTCAGTTTTGGTTTGCTCATGGTGAAACCCTACCACTGGAAGCCCGGGAAAGAAAGCATTGCTGAATGACTAGCTGAATGACTAGCTGAATCACCCGATGCACAACCTCACTCCCCATAACAACGGATCACAGGCAACCCCGCTTCCCAGTGCGGGCGCAGGGCTTCATGAATTTCGTCTTCAAATCGCTGGGAAGAGATCAGGATGGCATCCAGGTTCAGGCCGGCGATGTCATCCGGGCCATACACTTTCCATTGGTGAAAATTGCGGCCTTGTTTGCGGGGATCGGTGTCCAGCAGGCAATGCACCACCGAAGCCAACTCTTCCAGAACACCCAGCAGGTATTCTGTATGGATGCCGGCACCGTAAACTCCAATGCGAGCATCATCCAGGGACCATTGGGTAATACATTTCAACAATCGGGTGCGAAAAACATCGGCCAGGATCTTCATTTCCTGTTTGTAAGTGTCCAAAGCCATCAGAAATTGTTTTTTTTTCGAGGGCGGGTTCAATCTCCAGCAGTGAGGTTGTTTCGGTGGATCCTTCCACAACCGCGCTGACCACCAATCGACCACCTGGCCGCATACTTTCAGCCATGGCCGTCATCACAAAACCGGCCCTGGTCAAAATTTCCCGCAAGGTCGAGGCTGTGAAGTGCCCCAGATGTTCAAAGTTGAAAAACTCCACCAACCCCGGTGTGGGAAAAGTGCTCTCCGGTACTTCCAGAAAGAGATAGCCTCCAGGGGTTAGCAGCGGCTTCAGGAGGTGCAAAAATTCCAAAGGATCTGTCACATGCTCCAGAACACTATAGGCACAAACCATATCAAAAGTACCCAAGCCATGAGCCTTGTCCTTCAAGGAACCATGATGGATATCCAGACCATTTTCCCGGGCTTTTTTGACCGCCGCATTTGAAGGTTCCAGCCCGACTACCTGTGCACCAGGAAAACGCTGGGCAGCCCGACCCAGAAAAAGCCCCCAGCCACAACCTACATCAAGCAGTTTGCCCGGCTCGGGATTCCGGCCAGCCATAAAATCGAGTTGCGCCTGGTGCACCTTGTCGGTGGCTCCGCCGCTGGTGACTTCACGGTAAATTTGTCCCGAGGCGTTCAGGTCTGATTGGTAATATTGAGCCAGAGTATCTTCGCTCGGCCTAGGATTGTTGTAAACGAAATCGCATTGACCACACATCACCAGGCGGGTT